>JANNRO010000355.1:0-17620 GCA_031401505.1 Planctomycetia bacterium | reverse complement strand
AGTACTCCGAAGAGGAGGTCCTGGAGGAGCGCACGCGTGACGCCAACGCCTCGCCGCGCTCGGCGCACCTGAAGAACGAGGCGGTGCATCCGACGTCGCCCCACTTCCATGCGGGGCCCAACGGTCGCGGGGCTTCGAATTCGGGCGCGGGTGCCGGTTCGAATGGGAACGGCCACTCCGGCGGTCATGTCGGCAGTCGTCCGGCGTCGGACGCCGTACCCGTCGCGCATTCCTCGGGGCATTCGGCATCGGCGGCGGCTTCGGCTCCGGTCTCGACCGGCTCCGAGAAGGGCTACAGCCTCGGGGCGAAGGCGGCGCCGCTACCGACGGCCGTCGCCGAGACGGCGCCTACGATCGAGCCCATGACGGGGACGACCGGTACCGGGACGACGGGCAAGAACCGCGTCGCCGACAAGTTGAAGCCGAAGGCCTCGACGGCGCGCGACCAGGCGATCCAGCAGGGCTATACGGGCGATCCGTGCGGCACCTGCCAGCACATGACGCTCGTTCGCAACGGCGCGTGCTTGAAGTGCATGACCTGCGGGAGCGCGAGCGGCTGCTCGTGATGGGCATACGTCCGTCGTAAGGGCGGATGGCTAACTCGCCTTGCGCGACCGATTGGGAAGATGCCCCGCCTTCGTGATCGCCCGCCCGACCTCGCGAAGCGAGGCACCCAAGCACAGCGCGGTTCGAAACATCAGATCCAAGGAGACGGAGGAGTCGCCCGCTTCGATCTTGGCGACGCGCGATTGGCTTGAGCCGATCTTCTTGGCCAGCGCCGACTGCGTGAGGTCGCGGCGTCGTCGCTCCGTATGGAGGAAACTCGCGAAGGCGAGTTTCAGCTCGATCAGACTCGACTCCGCGTCGGAGAGCTTCAGGAAGTCACGAGGGGCGCCGACCGTCCATCCGGCGGCGCGGAGTCGATCCGCTTTGGATTGCTTCATGAGGATCTCCTACCTGAGCGCGTCGTACGCCGCGAGGCGTCGTCGACAAGTTCGGATGACCGGTAGTGGGGTGGCTCGGGTCTTTTTCGAGAACACCTCGAGGATCACGATCGCGTCCGGATTGAGGCGGTCGACGATCCGCCACGTGTCTCGCGTGTCTTGGATGCGAAGTTCGTGAACGTGTTTGGCGATGGCGGGCATGGGGCGCGAGTGCGGGAGGGAGAGAAGTCGGCCTTGTTGAAGCGACCTCGGACGAAAACCCGCCTCGACGCGGGCGTCCTTGGAAAGCGGGGGAGTCTTGATTTCACCGTGCAGCCGAACCAGAGGCTCGTCGTCGGCGCTCACGGCCCGGAATATATGTCGAAAATGACATAGTCGCAAGCGGAATCCTCGGGGCGGGGCCCGGCTCCGGGCCGATGACTGGAGAGTCGCCTCTCGAAGGGACGCGAAACCGCGTGGGTCATCCGCGGTACGACTCCTCGGCGCCGGTGGTCGGCGCGACGGAGCGGATGTCGTGCGTGAGATCGTAGGCGTCGCCATCGCGATCGTCATCCTGGGCGTCGGCTTCGGAATCCTGGAGCGGTTCCAACGGACGCGCCCCGGGCCGGCCTGGTATCGCCGCAAGGACGCGCCCACCGACCTCGCGTGGTTCCTCTCGACGCCGATCCTGACGCGCGTCATCACCCGTTTCGCCCTCGTCGTCACGGCCGTCCTCGTGTTGCTTGTCTCGGGCCGGTCGCTAGCGGCCGCGAAGGTCGAGTTCGACGCAGGTCGGTTTCCCGATTTCGGGATCTTCGGGTTCGGCCCCACGTTGCGTTCGTGGCCGTTCGCGATCCAGTTCGTGTGCGGCCTCTTCGTCGGCGACTTCTTCGGCTATTGGCAGCACCGACTCTTCCATCGCCGCCCGCTCTGGAACTTCCACGCCGTCCACCACTCGAGCCCGCGACTCGACTGGCTCTCGAGCGTGCGTGTCCATCCGATCAACGACGTCGTCGCGCGCGTCCTTCAGGCGGTGCCGATCCTGCTGCTCGGCTTCGACCCGCTCGTCGTCGCGGCGTACGCGCCCGTGCTGACGATCTACGCCATCCTGCTCCACGCCGACGTGCGTTGGGACTACGGCGCGCTGCGAGGCGTCATCGCGAGCCCGATGTTTCACCGCTGGCATCACGCCGCCGACCGAGAGGCGATCGACAAGAACTTCGCCGGATTCTTCCCCGTCATCGACCGCCTCTTCGGCACCTATTATCTCCCCCGAGGCGAGATCCCGAAGACGCTCGGAATCGGCAATCAGCCGGTCCCCGGGCGCTTCCTGTCGCAGTTGCTGTATCCGTTCCGCAAGGCCAAGCCCGGGGACCGGCTCGCGTCCGATGCAATTGCGGAAAGCCCCGCAATCGGAGTGCCGAGGCCCGCCGCCTGACGCCGTGCTTCAATCGACCGGATGCCCCGGCCCAAGCCCGAACCCCGGACCCCGCATACGTCCGACCGCCGCCGCCCCGGTTCACCGGTCCCGTTCGAGCGCACGTTCACGCGCCCGGGCGAAGACCCGTTCCAGACGGTTCGCTTCGAGCACCGCACGGCCCGCATCGAGGACGACCACGGCCGCGTCGTCTTCGAACAGAAGGACGTCGAAGTTCCCGTCGATTGGAGCCAGACCGCGGGGGACCTCGTTGCCTCGCGCTACTTCGCGGGCATCCCCGGCCGGCCGGGCCGTGAGTCGAGCGTCAAAGGGCTCGTCGGGCGCGTCGTGCGCACGCTCGGACGATTCGTCCGCGAGTCGAAGGCGCTCGAGTCGGCCAAGGCCGCGAAGGACTACGAGGCCGAACTCGCGCACCTGCTGCTCGAGCAGAAGGCCGCGTTCAATTCGCCCGTCTGGTTCAACGTCGGGCTCGAGTCGAAGGGCGAGAAGCCCCAGTGCTCGGCGTGTTTCATCCTCTCGGTCGAAGACCGCCTCGAGTCGATCCTCGATCTCGCGTCGATCGAGGGTCGCGTCTTCTCGAAGGGAAGCGGCGCGGGAACGAACTTCTCGAAACTGCGCGGCGCCAAGGAACCGACGCGTGCCGGGGGCACGGCCGCGGGCCCCGTCGCGTTTCTCCGCGGGCTCGACGCGCTCGCGGGCGCGGTCAAGAGCGGAGGCCGCACCCGCCGCGCCGCGAAGATGGCGATCCTCGACGCCGATCACCCCGATGCGTTCGAGTTCGTCCGATCGAAGGCGCTCGAAGAAGCCCGCGCGCGTGCGCTCGAAGCCGCGGGACTTCACACGGGCGACGTCGCGGTGGACGCGCCCGTCTCCTTCCAGAACGAGAATCATTCGCTCCGCGTGACCGACGCGTTCCTGCGCGCCGTCGAGCACGACGGACCCTGGACGCTCGTGCCGCGCACCGCGCTCGGGGTGCCCGTCGAGGTGCGCGCGCACGACCTCTTCCGCGCCGCGGCGCGCGCGGCCCACGCCTGCGGCGATCCCGGGCTCCACTTCGTCGACGAAATCGAGTCGTGGAATCCCGTGCCGCGCACGGGGCCGATTCGGGCCAGCAACCCCTGCTCGGAGTTCCTCTTCCTCGACGACACGGCGTGCAACCTCGCGTCGATCAACGTGCTCGCGTTCCTGACGGCCGATGGCGAGATCGATCACGCGGGCCTCGATGCAGCCGCCACGACGCTCATCCTGGCCATGGACGCGATCGTCGAGAACGCGTCCTATCCGACGCCGACGATCGAACGCAACTCGCACCGGCTGCGACCGCTCGGCCTCGGCGTCGCGAACCTGGGCGCGCTGTTGCTCGCGCTGGGCCTCCCCTACGACTCCGCCGCCGGGCGCGCGCTTGCGGCTCACGTGATGTCGATCGTGGCAGGAGCCGCGGCACGCACGTCGGCGCAGTTGGCCGTACGGCTCGGGGCGTATGCCGAGTGGGACGTCAACCGCTTCTCGGCGCGGCGCGTCTTGAAGCGCCACGCCGACGCGGCCGAGGCACTGCCTCGCAAGGGCTTCCCCGCCCCGCTCTCGGTCGCCGCGCGCGTGGCGTGGCACGAGGCGGTCGATCTCGCCGCGAAGACCGGGCTGCGCAACGCACAATTGACCTGCATCGCGCCCACCGGGACGATCTCGTTCCTGATGGACTGCGACACGACCGGCATCGAGCCGTTGCTGGCGCTCGTCCAGGAGCGACGCCTCGTCGGAGGCGGGCGCCTTCGGTTGACGCCCCGGGCGATTCGCCCGGCGCTCGAACGCCTCGGCTACGGCGGGGACACCATCGCACGCATCCTGCATCACATCGAGCGCACCGGTTCGGTCGAGGGTGTGCCCGATCTCCTGCCTCGCGACGTCCCGGTGTTCGACACGGCGCTGCCCACCCGTCCCGGAGCGCGCACGCTGGGGGTCGAGGCCCATCTCCGGATGATGGCCGCCGTCCAGCCGTTTCTCTGCGGCGGAATCAGCAAGACGGTCAATCTGCCCGCCGACGCGAGCGTCGCCGACGTCGAGCGCGTGTTCCTCGAAGCGCGTCGCCTCGGTTTGAAGGCCGTCGCCGTCTATCGCGACCGCAGCAAGGTCACGCAGCCGCTCTCGTCGTCGTCGGGCGACGCCGAGGCGCGCATCAAGGCCGGGCGAACCGCGCGCAAAGGTGCGACCGGTGCGCGGACGACGGTCCCGTCCGCCGTTCGATCCGAGGGGCCGGTGCTCGCTCCCTGCGCCGAATGCGGGACGGGGATGGTTCCCGCGGGCTCCTGTTTCGTCTGCAGGAATTGCGGATCGACGACCGGCTGCGGATAGGCTCATGCATCGCGTTGGTTCGCTCGGACGCCTTCCTTCGGAGCATGTGGTCGCGTGGCATTTCCCCGAGTCCTCGTCGTCACGGGTTCTGCGGGCCACGGGCACGTCAAGGCGGCGCAGGCGCTCGCCGCGGCGCTGCGCACGCGCCACCCGACGATCGACGTCGGCGAGGTCGATGCGCTGGCGCTGATGCCCCGCTGGTACGCCGAAACCTATCGCCGCGGCTATCTCGCGATGGTCGACCGCTGGCCGCTGGCCTGGCGGCACTTCTACGAGAAGAACGACAGGAAGGTCGGCTGGCTCGGTCACGTGCTGACCGTCTTTGCGGGCAGGAAACTCGCGCGCGAGGTCCTCGCGTGGAAGCCCGACCTGGTCGTCTGCACGCACTTCCTGGCGCCCGAGCTGCTCGCGCGCGAGATCGGGCTCGGTCGAACGAAGATTCCGCTCCACGTCGTCATCACCGACCACGACGTCCATCGCGTCTGGTGGTACCCCGAGGTCGAGCGCTTCTACGTCGCGAGCGACGTGCTGCGGGCGCGCATGGCGTACCGGTTCGGCGTGCCCCTCGAGCGGACCCGCGTGACGGGCATTCCCGTCGCGGCTGCATTCGGCGAGAAACGCGACGGGGCATCCATCCGACCACGGCTCGGCCTCGACCCCGCCCGCCCGACCGTGCTGTTTCTCTCCGGCGGATTCTCCGCCGGTCCCTTCGCGCAGTCGATTCTCGGCATTTGGGCCGATCGTCCCGACACGCAGATCGTGGCGGTGTGCGGGAAGAACGTCCGACTGGCTCGACGCTTGGCGGAGTTGCCTCGGCCCGAGAACGGGAAGCTCGAGGTGCTGGGCTTTCGTGACGACGTGCCCGATCTGATGGCCGTTGCCGACGTCGTCGTGGGCAAGAGCGGCGGGTTGACCACGTCGGAGGCGATGGCGGCCGGCAAGCCCTTCGTCGTCTGCGCGGCGATTCCCGGGCAGGAAGAGCGCAACGCCGACGCGGTCGCCGCCGCCGGTGCGGGCGTCAAGGCTCCGACGCCGGAAGAGGTGCGCTGGCACGTCGTGCGTCTGCTCGGCCGCCCCGACGAACTCCACGCGATGGCGCAGCGCGCCAAGGCGTTCGGTCGACCGCGCGCGGCGGCCGACATCGCCGACCAGATCGCCGAGCGGGTCGGGCTCGTTCCGGTGACGGCTGCACCCGCGTTCCACGGCGCGCGGCGTATGCCCGCCACGTGATCAGAGGCTGCCGCGACGTGATCAGAAGCGGACGTCGACCCCGAAGACGAAGTTGATGCCGGGCTCGTTGACGCCCGAGCCGTGGATGCGGTAGTTCTCGTCGGAGAGGTTCTCGACCGCGAACAGGACGTCGGTGCGCTCGAACAGGCGATAGCCCGCCCGGATGTTGAAGAGGTCGTAGCCCGGCGTGCCACCGGGCGGGATGCGCTGCGTGTCGGTCTCGTTCTGGAGCGAGAGCCGCGACGCCTTGTCGGCGTGCACCCACTCGGCCTGCGCCCAGACGCGGCCGCAGGGTGGCTCGAAGCGCAGGCCCGCGAACGTCGTGAGCGGCATGAGGCGATCGAAATCGTCGCGGACCTTCACCTGCGCGGCCGTGTATTGGTCGACCTCGCCGTCCATCCACGAGAGGTTGCCGAGCACCGTCCAGCAGGGCTTGAACCGCCACGCGGCTTCCAGTTCGAAGCCCCAGAGCCAGCCGTCGCCGACGTTGTCCTTGCGGACCTCGGGCACACCGAGAATGGTGGCCCCGGTCGGCGACCGGACGATCGTGTCGTCGAGGAGCGTGTACCAGACCGCCCCGTTGGCCGTCAGGTTGCGGCGCTCGACCTTCGTGCCGAGCTCGAACGACGTATAGCGATCGGGTTCGAGGCTCGGATTCGGCGTCTCGACGACGCTCGTGCTGTCGACCGCCGTCAGGTCGGAGAGGCTCGGCGCGCGAAAGGCCTGCGACGCGCCGGCATAGACGTTCCAGGAGTCCGTTGCGTGATAGAGCACACGGAGGCTTCCGACCAACGCCGTCCAGTCGTCGTCGACGGAAATGATGTTGCCGGGTGTCGCCGGGTCGGCGCCCGCGACGGCCTGATTGTCGACGCGATCGGCCTGTGCCGCCGCGTACGTGAAGCGCAGTCCTGCCGTCCAGTCGAAGCAGCCCCGGCTGAGCCGGTCCTGGACGTAGACGCCGAGGAGGTCGTAGGTGCCGTCGTCGCCGAGCGGACCCTGGATCTCGGAGAGCTGGAGGACCCCGTTCAGGTAGTTGTCTCGGAAGCTGTCGACTCGGTCGTGGTAGTAGTCGGCTCCGAAGGTGAAGTCGCCCCAGCACGTCGGGCGGTCGAGCTGGACCGACGCTCCGAACGTCTCGACGTCGAAGCCCGAGAGGTCGCGCCGTCCGCCGGTGCGGAGGCGATCCTGCGTCTCTTCCTGCTTCTGCCACGAAATCGTCAGGTGACCGCTCGGGAACGGTCCCCCCGCGTCCTCCCACGCGTACTTCGCGTAGACGAGGTCGCGGTCCTGGTCGAGATCGCGCTTCAACTCCGTTCCGACCGCCGACCCGTGGAACGGTACGGCGTCGACGGTCGTGTGCGTCCGCGGAACGTCGGTCTGTCGCACGCGCTGCCACGCGACACTCAACGTCGCGACCGACGACGTGCGGATGTCGAAGCGGAAGTCGCCGTCGCGCTCCTCGAACGCGGTGCCCGGCAGTTTGCCCGCGCCGCTCTCGATGTCGCCGAAGTCCTTGTACGAGAATCCGCCGAGGAACCCCACGCCGTTCCAGTTGCCTTCGAACTCGGCCCGTCCGATCTCCGCGTGCTCACCGGTCGCATATCGGCCGAAGACCCCGCCGTCGACGTGGAAGCCCGGGCAGAACGACTCCCTCCGCCGCGGGATCGCGTTGACCGTGCCGCCGACCGCGTCGCTGCCCCAGAGCACCGAGTGGGGGCCTCGTGCGACGTCGAGCCGCTCGACCGTGTACTCGTCGACCGTGCTCCAGTATTGGTTCGGGCCCGAACGGAACGTCGAGTTGTTGAGCCGAACGCCGTCGATCAGGAAGAGGTCGTGGTACCCCGTGAAGCCGCGCAGGTAGGGTGACGACTGTCCGGGACCCGTCTTCTGCACCATCACGCTCGGGAGCCGCAAGAGGGCGTCAGGCACGCTGCGGGCGTTCCTCCGATCGCGGATGTCGTCCCGGGTCACGACGCTCGTGCCGTAGGGCACCTGGAAACTCTCCGCGGGAACGCGAAGGGCCGTATCGCTGATTTCGGCACCCGTCGCCCACGGTCCGGCGTGGATGCGGGGTGCCTCGATGACGATCGGGGCGGTGGCCGTCGGTGCCGAGGGGGGCGGCGGGGGGACGGGCACGATCGGAGGGGTGGGCGCCCCGGCGGGCGGCACCGCGGGCGCGACCGGGAGCGGTTCGTCGGCTGCCTCGGCCGGACGATTCGCCCACCCCGCACATCCAAGGATCGCGAGGAACACGGCTTCGGACCGTCGAACTCGAGACATGGGGACTCCGTGGACTGCGGTGAAATCAAACGGGACGTCGCGACCTGCGCAACGCGCCGGTGGCCTCGGTACCTGCCCGGCACCGGAGCGCACCCGGGAAGCGGCGCCCACTCGCGTCCGGTTCAATCGGCGGCGCGGGGGCGCTCGGACGTCACGCCGTCGGGCGAAGTGCGTCGAGGATGCGCGCAACGTCGGCGGGGGTCACGCGCGAGTACCAGGTGCCGGCCGGGTAGACGACCACCGAGCAGCCGAGCTCGCACGAGTCGAGGCACCCGGCTTTGTTCGCCCGGATCTCCGCCGAGAGCCCTCGCACCTTCAACTCCTTCGCGAGCGCCTCCCGGACGGAGGCACCGCCCTTCGACGCGCAATCGCCGCGCGGGTCACCGGGGGGGCGCTCGTTGAGACAAACGAAGATGTGGTGGCGATAGGGGGGCGGCACGTCGTGTCGGGTCCTCGGATTCCCGGGAGGCGGTCGGCGAATTCTCCGACATGGTAGGTTCCGGCCGCGATGTCGCGGGAGGTTCTCGTGAGAGGTGTTTCGTTCGTGCCGGTCTTCGTGCTTGCCCGGTGCTTCGCCGCGGTCGCCTCGGCCGACCCGGTGCCGCTGCCCGTGCCCCTCGACGCGACCGCGATGGCGTGTGGAGGCGCGAGTGCGGCCCCCGTGTCCTGGGCCGATCGTCCCGTCGAGAACGACGTGTGTCGCCCGACCCGGGTGGCCGGACCGTGCGACCCGTGCGACCCGTGCGCCGCTCCCCGTTCCGATCGGCGTCGGGGACCGATCGAGGTGCGTGACGCGTACCTGCTCGCGCAGCCCTTCCTGACGCTTCCCGCCGTCTCCCCCGACACGCTCGGCTGCGGTCGGACGTCGATCCGGCTTCAAGCCGTGTGGAGCAACACGTTCGGATGGAGGCAGACGACCACGGGCGAGACCCCGGCGATTCGGTACTTCCTCTCGGACGGTGAGACCCGCACGGGGGAATTGACGGTCGCCCACGGCGTGAACCGTGACCTCGACGTCGGCGCCCGTGTCGCCCTCCATTGGCGCGGCGGCGGCATCACCGACGACACGATCGACACGTTCCACGAGGCGCTCTCGTTTCTCGGCCTCACCGACAACAAGCGCAGCGACTTCCGCCATGACGCGTTCCGCATCAACGGCCTGCGCACGGACGGGGGCTCGTTCGACGCCGACCAGGAAAAGGGCGTCGGCCTGTCCAATCTGGAAATCTTCGGCAAGTGGCGCTTCGCCGACGGCGGGCGTGATCGTTGGTCGTGGGCGCTCGTCGGGCGCGCGACGGCTCCGACCGGCACGGGTCCGTTCGCGCCGGGAGGCGTCGAAGGCGCGATCCAGTTGGCCGGCGCGCGCCGACTCGCGTGCGACTGGGATCTCTACGTGGGCGCCGGAGCGGTCGGCCGCAGCGAAACGAGGTTCCAGGGCATGGAGTTCTCCGACGTCGTCGGCCACGCGTTCGTCGCCGCCGAATGGCGATTCGCACCCCGATGGAGTCTGCTCGTCGAATCGGACTACGCGACGAATCTGGCCGACGGCATCCAGCGCCACGATCCGGATCGCTGGTACATCGACGTCGGCGTGAAAGTCGATCTCGACGAGCGCACGACCCTCGAACTGGGATTCGTCGAGAATCTCATCAGCCAGCAGACCACCGTCGATTTCGGGCTCCACCTCGGCGTCGAGTTTCGATTCTGACGTCCGCCGCGTCGGCGGGTACGCTCGCCCGCCGATGCGCCTGAAAACCCCCTCCGGCACCGATCTCTGGCTCGCCTACGGGATGAACGTGCATCCGGGTGGCGGCGTCGACGCGCTCGAGGCGGCGATCGCATCGACGGTGACTCCCTTGCGCGACCGGTTGGGCGTCGAAGGGACGATGGGGCTCGCGATCCGGCTCGACGCCGAGGCCGTGTTCGAACTCCACGAAGACGAGGATCGGCGGCGCCTGCTGCGCGACCTGCTCGCCTCAGAGGACCTGTTCGCGTTCACCGGGAACGCGTTCGTCGCCGGCGACTTCCACGACGTGCGCGGTGTCAAGGCCGAGGTCTATCGACCGACCTGGGCTACGCAGGCGCGCGTCGCCTACACGATCGCGTTCGCCGACGTGCTGGCCGACCTGGCCCCGGCGGGATCGTCGCTCTCGTTGTCGACCGCGCCCGGGTCGTTTCGACCCTTTCGCGAGGCACCGGGATTCGACGACCGCGCCGCCGCCAACCTCGTGCGGGTCGGGGCTCATCTGACTCGACTCCACGAGAAAACGGGCGTGCATGTCGTGCTGGGGCTCGAGCCCGAGCCGCTCTGCACGATCGAGACGACCGCCGAGGCGATCGAGTTCTTCCGGGGGCCGCTCGCGCGAGCGTCGGACGCGGGCCCCGTCGCCCGTTCGCATCTGGGCGTCTGCTACGACGTGTGCCACCAGGCCGTCGAATTCGAGGACCCGGTCGCGAACCTCGAAGCGCTGTCTCGTGCGGGCGTCGCCGTCGCAAAGCTCCAGGCGTCGTGCGCACTCGAATTGCCCGATGGCGCCGATCCGGTCGGGCGCGCCGTGCTCGCGCGATTCGACGAGCCGCGCTGGCTCCATCAGACCGTCGCCCGATTGCGCGACGGGACCGTCATCCGAGCGAAGGACCTCCCCGACGCGCTCACGGGGGAACGGGCGGCCGAGTTTCGCGCCGCCGACGGACCGTGGCGCGTTCACTTCCACGTGCCCGTCCACCAGCCGACGGCGATTCCCCCGTTGCGCACCACGCGCGCCGATCTCGAGCGCACGCTGCGCGTCGTGGCCACCGGCACCACGACGGCGCACGTCGAGATCGAGACCTACACGTGGGACGCGTTGCCGAGCGAAGTCCGCGCCGGCACGCTGGTCGAGTCGCTCGCCCGCGAGCTCGAATGGACCCGCGCCGTGCTGCTCGATGCCGGGTGCGTGGCGACGGAGGATTCCTCGTGAGCCCCGATCTTCCCCGGTATCCGACGTCGCTTCTCGTGGTCTCCGACCGGGCCGCGGCGGGCACGCGACCCGACGCGACGGCTGCCCTGCTCCGACCCGTGCTCGCCGCGTCACGCTTCGATCTCGCCGACGTCTTCGTGGTGCCCGACGAGCGCATGCAGATCGCCGCCGCGCTGCGCGCCCGCCTGAACCGGTTCGCGCTGTTGTTGACGACGGGCGGAACCGGCGTCGCGCCGCGCGACGTGACGCCCGAAGCGTCGCTCGACGTGATCGAAAAAGTCGTGCCCGGGCTCGTCGAGGAAATCCGGCGGCGCAGCGCAGCGAGCAACCTGAAGTCGATCGGCAGCCGCGCGGTCGCGGGATGCGCCGGGCGTTCGCTGATCTTGAATCTGCCGGGGCGCCCCGAAGGTGCGGTCGAGGCGTTCCTCATCGTGGCGCCGGTCCTGCCGCACCTGCTCGATCTGCTCCGCGGTCCGGTCGCCGACGCGACGCACGGGCCGCCGGCGTGACGCCGCGCCTGCTCCCGCATAGAATCCCCCGTTCGCCTCGCCGGAGATTTCACATGGGTCGATTCCCGCGCCTTCTATCCGTGGTTTCCGCCCTCGCGCTCGCCGCTTGCGGCTCCGTCGGCCCCAGGGTCATTCCGCCCTTCGAGACCCAGGTCATCGGCGCGGCCGGCGGCAACATGCAGGTCGAAACGGTGGCGTTGGTCCTGCCCCCCGGAGCGCTCACCCAGGACACCGTCGTCTCGATCCTCCCGCAACCCAACCCGCTGCCGCTCGACCCGTTGGCGCCCCCGATCACGCTCATGCCCGGGCTGATGTGCATCGGGCCCGTCGGCACCCTCCTCGTCAACCCGGCCCACGTGCAGTTCTGCTACGACCCGGCGACGATTCCGCCGGGCTCGACCGAGGCGGACGTGGTGCTGCTCGAGTGGGACGACGCGGCGCAGTTCCTGCGCGTCGTCGCCGGAGCCACGCACAACACGACGACGCACTGCTTCGACCACATCGCGTACGGGGAGTTGGGGCACATCGGCGTCGGCGCGCTGGGCGCGTTGACGCGCAATCTCGTTTTCGCCTCGACCGCGCCGCCGATGCTCATGGGGTCCACGCTTTCGGTTTTGCCATTCGGTGACGGACTCGTGCTTGCGAGTTCCACTGGTCTCGCCCTGCCCGAGACCCTCGACGGTTCGTCGGGTGCCGAGGGCTACGTCGCGTCGCCGGACGGCGCAAACGTCCTCTGGCGCCTGAACAACAGCCAGCAGGAAACGAGGGAACTCCACTCTTCGGACACGACGACCGAGGTGACGAGCCTTTGCGTTCCCGGGGACGTGGCGTTCCTCGCGAACGATCCGATGTACGGCTTTCTCTCGGCGGCGCGCGCCTACTACGCCCGCCCCGCGTTTCTCGACGACACCTCCCACGACACCGTGTTCGACGTCGGCGTGACCGGAGTGCCCGCCGGGGCCGAGCTCTACTTCGACGAGGAGTCGGCGGACGGCGACCTCGTCGACGTCCGGGTCTCTCCCGACGAGACGATGGTGCTGCTGCGCTATCGCAGCTTCTTTTTCGGTGACCTGGAGGGCGCCCTTTTCGGCAGTTTCGACTCGCTCTTCGTGATCGATGCCGTGACGGGTGCCGAGATCGGGACGTTCCTGCCCGGACTCAACGATGTGAGCGACGTGACGCCCCGCTGGTTCGCCGACTCGGGGGGCCTCTATTTCGTCGACTCGTCGCGCCAGACCGTCAGCGCGTGCCAGCCCGACGGCACGTCGCTCGGCGTCATCTACACGATGCCCGCGCTCGCGAACTCGTACATCCAGGACTTCGCCGTCGCTCCGGCGGTCGCGTGGGGCGTTCAGCCCAACACGCCGTGCGCGTACATCCGCGGCACGACGTCGATCCTGATCGACGGCGTTCAGACGGCGGGGGTGGACCTGCCGACCGACCATTCGTTCTTCGTCCGCGACGTGCTCGCCGGCGGATCGCTGATCGCGCTCGACCTCGGCGCCCGTGTCACCGTCAACGAACTCATCTACCACCCGAACGGAACGAAAGTGATCGCCGACATGGTCGCGCAGTCGGACATCGTTTTCCAGACGCAGGGCCCGCCGCTCGACGTCGAGACGGTTCAGATCTTCGATGCCACGACCGCGGCGCAACTCCACGTGTTCCTCACGACGCTCGAGTACTTCGACCTCGAGCGCACGTCGGGCGAACTGGTCGTCTGGTTCCCCAATGGCGGCACCGATCCGAACTTCCCGTTGGCCGGGCTCTACCGCCTCGCCCAGAACGGCGACACGCTGGGCACGATCGATACGAACGGACTCATCCCCACCGGCCCCGCGCGCTTCCTGCTTTCGTGGCGCCGCACGCCCGGCCACTTCGCGTCGTACATCCGATAGCGAGGGCATCCGGTCACCCCGTGGGATCGCAGGTGTCGGTGACTTCGCCGATTCCCCAGGAACTCGCGACGCGAGTCGCGGCGATGCTCGGCGCGCCCGTGGTCGACTGGGTGCCCGTCGCGCGCGGGTACACGCCCGCGCGGCGGTACGTCGTACGGGCGGCCGACGGGCGCTCCGCGTTCGTCAAGGCGGCGACCAACGCCGACACGTCGCGCTGGCTCCTCGCCGAGCGTCGCGTCTACGACCACGTCAAGGGCGACTTCCTGCCCCGCATGCTCGGCTTCGACGCGGACCCCGAACCGATCCTCCTGCTCGACAACCTGCATGCGGCGCACTGGCCTCCGCCGTGGCGGGCCCGGCACGTCGAGTCCCTCCTGTCGGCGCTCGATCGCGTTCACGCGGCGCAACCTCCCGACGGCCTGTCCCGCGTCGACGTGCGAGCGCACATCCTGAACGGATGGTCGCGTGTCGCGGCCGATCCGACGGCATTCCTTTCGCTGGGCATCGTCGCGCCGTCGTGGCTCGAGCGATGCCTTCCGACGCTCGTTCGCGCGGAGGCCGAGGCTCCCTATCGAGGGGACGCGATGCTCCATTTCGACGTGCGCAGCGACAACGTGTGCTTCGTGGGTGAGCACCCGATCCTCGTCGACTGGAACCATACCTGTCTGGGTGACTCGCGTCTCGACGTGGCGTTCTTCGCCGCCAGCCTCTCGTCGGAGGGCGGTCCGAGGCCCGACGACCTGCTTCCCGGCGAGCCGGGCCTCGCCGCGATGACGTCCGGATACTTCGCCTCCCAGGCGGGCACGCCTCCGCCGTTCCCCGGCGCTCGCGTCCGTGAGCTTCAGCGAACGCAACTACTGCACGGGTTGCCCTGGGCGATTCGCGCGCTCGGTCTGCCCGATCCGGGTGGCTTCGGTCAGCGAACGCCGGCGTAGTAGGTGCAGACGGCCGCCAGCGCGGGCTGGCTCCACGGCGAGAGGTCGACGGGCGGCTGGCCGTTGACGGCCAGCCAGACGAGTCCGCCCATCGAGAGCACGGCGGCGGTCGCCTGGAGATGGTCGAAGAAGATCGTCGACGCGTCTTCGGGGCGGCGCACCTGACTCATGAAGAACCCGACCATCACGCCGATGTAGAAGCCGGCGATGACGAGCACGACGGGCTGTTGGCTCGGCGTCAGCTCGTGGTCGCGGTGCCAGAGCCACGCGCCGTACCCGACGACGGCGAGGAAGAGGAAGCGGACCGTGCCCGCCGGAAGTCCGAGCGGCGGCCTCGACGTGACCGCGCCCGGCGGCACCGGCGCGCGCCAGGGGGAGTGGCGTGACGCGAAGTACGCACTCGCCGAGACGACGAGCGCGGCGAGCAACCAGCCGGACACGTCGTGCGTGCGGCGCAGATCGAGGACGGCGCTGACGGAGAGACCGAGCAGCAGCAACGCGCGCACGCTGCCAACGGGGAGTCCGAGCGGCTTCGTCATGGGGGCCTCCGGCCACGAACCTCGCGGTACGCGGGCGATCGTAGGGGAACCGTCGGGGCGCGGGCGCTTCGAGCCGAGCGGACCTCCGCACTTCGTACGGCGTTCGGTCGGGCGCCCCCTCCCGCTGCCCTCCCACCTCGGACGCCGGCGTCCGGCGCATCGACGCACCTCCGATTCACTCGCCCGGTTCGTCGGGCGTCGATACCCTTGACGGCTTCCCATGGACGCCCCCCGCTACCGCACGACGCACCCCGTCCGATTCGTGACGGCGGCGGCGTTGTTCGACGGGCACGATGCGGCCATCAACGTGATCCGCAGGCTCCTCCAGGACGCCGGGGCCGAGGTGATCCATCTCGGTCACAACCGCTCGGTGCTCGAGATCGTCGAGGCCGCCGTCGAGGAGGACGCACAGGCGATCTCGATCTCGTCGTATCAGGGTGGGCACAACGAATTTTTCCGTTACGTGAAGGACCTGCTCCGGGACATGGGCGCCGGGCACGTGAAGGTGTTCGGTGGCGGCGGGGGCGTGATCGTCCCCGACGAGATCCGCGCGCTCGAAGCCTATGGCGTCGACAAGATCTTCAGCCCCGAGGACGGCCGCCGCATGGGCCTCGAGGGCATGATCGACCTCATGCTGAAGGCGTCGGACTTCGAGTCGCCGAAGACCGGTTTGAACGGCGCGGTGCCGAAGCTTTCGACGTCCGACCGGCGCCTGCTCGCCTCCGCGATCAGCATGAGCGAGCAGAAGGGCTTCGCCGACACCGCGATGGGGCGCGCCGTCCGCGCGACCGCCGACGCGCTCCCGCGCGAGAAGCGATCGGTCGTCGTCGGCATCACCGGCACCGGGGGTGCCGGCAAGTCGTCGCTGTGCGACGAATTGGTCCTGCGCTTCCTCGAGGGCACGGAGCGCGCGACGGTCGCGGTGCTGTCGGTCGATCCGTCGCGACGCAAGACCGGCGGCGCGTTGCTGGGCGATCGCATCCGCATGAACACGATCCCGCATTCGCGGGCGTTCATGCGCAGCCTCGCGACCCGCGGGGCCAAGGGCGAACTCGCGGCCGCGACCGTCGATGCGGTGCGGCTGTGCCGGCTCGCGGGCTTCGATTGGATCTTCGTCGAGACCTCGGGCACCGGGCAGGGCGACACCGAGATCGTCGATCTCTGCGACGTCTCGGTCTACGTGATGACTCCGGAATACGGTGCCGCGAGCCAACTCGAGAAGATCGGCATGCTCGACTACGCCGATCTCGTCGCGGTCAACAAGGCCGAGCGACGCGGAGCCGATGACGCGATCCGCGACGTCAGGAAGCAGATCCGCCGGGCGAGGAAGGCGTTCGACGCGCCGGAGGCCGCCCTAGGCGTCCACGGCACCGTCGCGAGCCGCTACTGCGATCCGGGCGTCGACGCGCTGTTCGAAGATCTCGTCGCGAGGGTGGCGCAGAAGACCGGGCGCAAGGTGCCGATCCGCCTGCCGTCGGCGCTCGGCTCCGAGCGCACCCCGCAGACGGTGACGGTCATTCCGAACGATCGCGCCTCGTATCTCGGCGAGATCACGAGGTCGGTCCGTGGGTACAAGGCCTGGGCGGCCAGTCAGGTCGCCGCGGCGCGCGACGTCGCGCATCTCGAAACGACGCGGGCGCTGCTCGTCACCGATGCCGCCGCTCCCGTCGCGATCGAGGCCGTGGACCAGGCGCTCGTACGTGCAAGGCGGCGGGTCGACGCGAAAGCGCGGGCGCTTCTCGACGCCTGGCCCGCGCGCCGAGCCGCCTACCTATCCGACGCCGTCTCGTTCGAGGTACGCGCGAAGGGACTCGAGGTGCCCTCGTTCACGCGCAGCCTCTCCGGCACCAAGCTCCCGCGCGTCGCGCTGCCGCTGACCGACGAACCCGGCGAGGTGTTGCGCTTTCTCCTGCTCGAGAATCTCCCGGGCTCCTATCCGTACGCGGCGGGCGTCTTCCCGTTCAAACGTGCCGACGAGGACCCGAAGCGGCAGTTCGCGGGCGAGGGGCCCCCGGATCGGACCAACCAGCGCTTCCATCTGCTGTGCCGCGGCGAGACGAGCAAGCGCCTCTCGACGGCGTTCGATTCGGTGACGCTGTACGGCGAGGATCCCGACGAGCGGCCCGACATCTGGGGCAAGGTGGGGGAGAGCGGCGTCTCGGTCTGCTCGTTCGAGGACATGAAGCGTCTCTACGCGGGCTTCGACCTCTGCGATCCGAACACTTCGGTCTCGATGACGATCAACGGGCCCGCGCCCATCCTGCTCGCGATGTTCATGAACACGACGATCGATCAGCAGGTCGATCGTTTCGTCGCCGGGAAGGGGCGCGCGCCGAGTTCCGCCGAGCACGCCGACCTCGTCGCGAAGACCGTCCAGATCGTGCGGGGCACCGTGCAGGCCGACATCCTGAAGGAGGATCAGGCCCAGAACACGTGCATCTTCTCGACGGCGTTCGCGCTCCGGATGATGGGCGACATCCAGGCGTACTTCATCGACCATCGCGTGCGCAGCTTTTATTCGGTGTCGATTTCGGGTTATCACATCGCCGAAGCCGGGGC
>JANNRO010000354.1:0-2535 GCA_031401505.1 Planctomycetia bacterium | reverse complement strand
GCTCTCCGGCTGCGGAACCGGCCGGGCGTCGGTGACCGAGGGAGATGACCCTCTCGGACTTGTAAGGGGATTCCTACGTGCCGGGGCGGGAAGCCTCGTCACAAGCCTCTGGCGTGTCTCGGACGACTCGGCGCTCCTCTTCATGGAACGCTTCCATCGGCGCCTGTCGAGCGGTAGCGCTCCCGCAGCGGCCCTTCGCGAGGCGGCGTTGGCCGTGCGCGAGAAGTTCCCCCATCCGCATCACTGGGCGCCCTTCGTGCTCACCTCGGGCGGCAATTGCTCGGCGTTCGACGCGTTCGATTCATGTGCCGTCGCGCCGATGTCGAAAAATCGCGACACGGAATCGCGACACGTCGCGCGACAAGTCATCTCCGGTGCCGCTTGAGACGAAGTGCTCAAAAAAAAGTTCCTGAAATTTCTTCCAACTAAGAGGTAAAAAAACAGAGGGACGTTCTTTCCACGACAAGACCATGTCTGACACAGCCACGCGAGGCTTTGCATTCTCGCGCGGGATAGGTTCCTCTATGCCCCACGGGCTGTGGTGGCCCGCAGGAGCATCCCCCGATGCGAATGCGTTCTTGCCTTGGATTTGGATTGGTTCTCGCTCTCTCTCTCGTCGGCTTCTCGTCGTCGACCTCGGCCTCGAGCCAGGCGATTGCCTTCTCCGACGAAGTCGAGGCGTGTGTCACGCTGCCCAATGGCAGCCGTTGGCTCACGACGCTCGCATTGAAGTCGGAGCTGGAGGCCGCGACCGGTCTCACGGCGACGGTCGGCAATGCGACGCAGTTCGCGTTGGCTGCTCCCAACGCTGGTCAGAATCGCACGTTCCGTTGCGAAAACTGCCAGCCGGCGTCTGACAGCTACTTCCTTTCGATCCTCCAGTCGAAGGGCTACACGGTCAAGACCGACGGCATGTCGGGTGCACTCGCGGGTGCCACCGACGGCTGGGTCAAGTTCGGCGCCAACTGACGATTCTCCGTCGAGGGTTCGTCCTCGATCGAATCGTTGATCGGTCGGCGCGATCGAAGTCGATCGCGCCGATCTCGTCTCGGCCTTGACACCGAGGGCGGCGGGTGTTCGGCCGAGCGCTCGCGGCGTCGCTTCAGTGATCCGTTAGGGTCGCCGGGAGCACGTGCGCGGCTGGTCGTTCGATCGGCGTACGGGACCTGCGTCCGATGCCCGGTGCGGACCCACCAATGCGTGCGGCGCGCCGCGGGCGCCCGGTCAGTGCGCGGCAGGCGCTCCGCGCGACCCGCTCGCCAAGCGCAGTTTCGCCCGCCCGGCGTCGAGCGCCTTCGTGCGTGCCGCGATCTGGTCGTCGGTCGAGCCCGGCAGCTTCTGCGCCGCGTCGATCTCGGCTCGGGCCTTGCCGGCGTCGAGCGCGGTCGCCAGTGTGACCGCCTCGGCGAGCACGGTCACGACGTTGCCCACGACCTGCACGACGCCCCCGCCCAGAAAGTAGCGGGCGGTCGCGCCACCCTGCGCATGGAAGCGCAACTCGCCGATCCCGAGGAGCCCCACGTACGGAGCGTGGCCTTTCAAGAACGCGGTCTCGCCGTCGTGGCTCGGCACGACGACCGTCTCGACGGGACCGTCGAACACGGCGCCCTCGGGCGTGACGACGCGCAGCGTGAGCGCGCCCGCGGCGCTGCCGTGAGAACTGGCGGCCGGTGTCGCGACGGGGCCGGACACGTTACTTGACCTTCTGGGCTTCGGCCTGCGCGGCGGCCTCTTCGATCGTGCCGACGTACATGAACGCCGACTCGGGGAGATGGTCCCACTTGCCGTCGCAGAGTTCCTTGAAGGAGCGGATCGTCTCCTTGAGCGGCGTGTTGTTGCCCGCCTTGCCGGTGAAGACCTCGGCCACGAAGAACGGCTGCGAGAAGAAGCGCTCGATCTTGCGCGCGCGACCGACCAGTACCTTGTCCGACTCGGACAGCTCGTCGACGCCCAGGATCGCGATGATGTCCTGGAGCTCCTTGTAGCGCTGCAGGATGCGGATCACGTTCTGCGCGACGGCGTAGTGCTCCTCGCCGACGTACTGGGGGTCCATCAAACGCGAACGCGACTCGAGCGGGTCGACGGCCGGATAGATGCCCTTCTCGGCGATCGCGCGGTTGAGCGCCGTGAAGGCGTCCAGGTGCGTGAACGTCGTGGCCGGGGCCGGGTCGGTGTAGTCGTCGGCGGGCACGTAGATGGCCTGGATCGACGTGATGGCGCCGCGCTTGGTCGAGGTGATGCGCTCCTGGAGCTCGCCCATCTCGGTGCCGAGCGTCGGCTGGTAGCCGACGGCCGACGGCATGCGGCCCAGCAGCGCCGACACTTCGGAGCCGGCTTGCGTGAAGCGGAAGATGTTGTCCACGAAGAGGAGCACGTCGGTGCCCTTCGAGTCGCGGAAGTACTCGGCCATCGTCAGCGCGGTCAACGCGACGCGCATGCGCGCGCCGGGCGGCTCGTTCATCTGCCCGAACACCATCACCGTCTGGTCGAGCACCGACTTGCCGGTCGAGCCGACCTTCGTCTCCTTCATTTCGA
>JANNRO010000353.1:0-2303 GCA_031401505.1 Planctomycetia bacterium | reverse complement strand
CCGACGTCGCCGCGGCGACCGTCTCGGCGCTCGATCACAAGCTAGAAGGCGTGTTCAACGTGGGCACCGGCATCGAGACGTCAACGCTCTCGATCTCGGAGCACATCCGCACCGCGGCGAAGGCGACAGCGAAGGCGAAACACGGTGCGGCCCGCGATGGCGACGCGGCCCGCTCATCGCTCGATGCCGCAGCCCTCTCTCACGCGATCGCTTGGCGTCCCAAGCTGGGTCTCGCCGCGGGGCTCGAGAACACGGTCGACTGGTTTCGGCACGCCCGCAACGCGCGCTGACGCTTACCGCGCCGACTTGCGTCGCGTATGACCGTTCGATGTGGGGCCGCCCACGATCCGCGGATGGGACGGACTGTGGTCGACACCGTGCGCGCCAGTCAGCGCGAGCCGTGCGCGGAGGAGCGCCGAAGATGACGCGCCCATTCCTTCTTTGATCAAGGCGCCCGCGCGATCAAGGCACTTCAAATCTCGGAAGCACGGGGCACAGGCGAGCAAATGTGCCTCAAACGCAATCTCTTCGTCTTCGTGACAACTTGACAGTACGTAGGGCAGAAGAAGCGCGCGCGCGTGCGCGTTTTGGCATCCCCGAACGCGGCCTGCGTGACGAACAGCCTTGTGACGTTCATGTACTCGACCGGGAACGCCATCGCGGCAACCCATATCGGGGGTCGAACTTGCTTCAGACCGATCGGAATCAACCGTGAATCGGACCATCGGGACCTCCCGTGCGTTGTCGATCGACTGCGGAGGGTCGAACCGACGCGAACCCGAGACTAGCCCTCTTTTGTTAAGCGGCTTGGCGAAATCTTCTCTTGAGGGCATCGGTAACTTCTTTGATGCCGGGCACGAACGAACGAGCCGCTTACGCGTAGGAATTCCCCGACTTAGGTCTCGTCTTGATTTCGTAGGCGAACGCTCACAGCCGAGTCCGACGACTTGACGCAGCGCAAAGGCCGGTCACGGGCTGACGACGGGACGTACGTCCGCCCCAACCGTTTTCGGACGTCGAAACCGCGAGTCGCAACTCAGGCGATTGACCCCACAGGAGCGAACCGACCGCTCACCGTCAAACGGGGGCACCGCGTCGATCGAGGAGCTTCTGAAGTTCCTTGCGGTAGGTGTGCAGCCGGGAATCGAGCGTGTTCTTGTTGAGGCCGAACCGCTGCATCAGTTCCTTGCGGCTCAACCGTTCGACCGTGATGAGGTGGAACATCTCGCGTGCCTGCGGACGGAGAGTGGCCAGCGCCGCGAGAATGCGGCGACCCTCTTCCTGATCGACGATCTCGCCGAGAACGCCGCCGCCCATCGTCGCTTCGGTCCGCACGAACGCGATGTCGGAACCGCGCGACTCGGCAGTGTTTTTCAACGTGTCGAGCCGACGCCCGGCGCGCACGCTGACCTCGATGTGCTCGCGGCACTTGTTCCGGAAGATCCCGATCAGGATCGGAAAGTGCTCGTCGGGCTTCGGGTAGCGGCTCTTGACCTGGAGGAACGTCAGAATCGCCGACTGCACGATGTCGATCGCGACGTCACGCGGAATCTGGAACTTCCGCCGCGCCAAGTAAATGAGCGTGCTCTCGAGTCTGGCGGTTTCGCCTCGCCCGAGCACGCCGTCGTCGTCGCTTCGTTCCGCTTTCACAGGTGTCACCGCTCCTCGACGGCCGCACTTACGCAAACACCGATCCAAACGACGAACTGCGGTTCGGTCACCTTCCCGGGCCGAGCCAACCCCAACAAGCGGTGAGGCCCTGCGACACGTCGTCGATCCTGATCGACACGCAACAAGAGCGGAGCCTCTTGTCGGATATTTCTCACAAACTCGCTTCGCGGCCGACCGGACGTCACCCCGGTTCGCCGCTCGGCGGCCGTCGCACCCGGTCGGGACCGTGACCGAATCGTCGATCGGTCGTCCGCGTGCGGTTGCCACAGCGGCGCGGACAAGGCCGCGCTCGCGTCGGTGTGCTCCATCGCGGTGTATCGCCAACGTCGCATCACCCTTCGCTCCCTCTCGCCGTCCGCCCAAGTCCGCATCGCAGCGACCGAGGCCCGGAGATATACCCAAGCGCACAGCCTCGAGCAAGCGTTCGATCGATGCGCATGGGGTCCGCGCCGCAATACCGAGCGGAGGCTCAAACCCGGCCAACCCCGGGTTCGATTCGGCAGAAATGGACACGGGTTCCCAAGGCCCGATCCGCCACGCACGCACCGACCGGCGCCGAGCGTTCGCGTTGTGCCCGTTCGATCGGGGCTCCGACCCCGACCCCCGGGCCGACTCTGTCGAAAGGACGCGCT
>JANNRO010000352.1:0-6891 GCA_031401505.1 Planctomycetia bacterium | reverse complement strand
AAGCGCGGGGGCGAGTCGGCCCACCCCGCGCGCTGGGCGACGTTCACGCTGTGGGGACTCCCCGATTGACGCGAGTCCGACGGCGGGTCACGTCTCACCCCTGAGGCGGCGCAGTTGCTCGTTGGCGGCGTGACGCTTCTTCCATTCCTTGCGTTGAGTCGCCCGACCGGCCGGATCGTTCTTGCGCGCCATCCAGAGCGCCTCGCGACGGAGTTTCTCGTAGGACTCGAGCCTCGTCGCTTCGAGTCGGCCGTCGTCGATGGCCGCCTGGACGCCGCAGCCGGGTTCGACCGCGTGCGAGCAGTCGCGGAAACGGCAATCGGCGGCGAGCGCTTCGATGTCGGCGAACGTCGACTCGACGCCGCCGTCGTCACCCGACAGTCCGACCTCGCGCATCCCGGGCGTGTCGACGAGGAGCGCGCCGGACGGAAGCGGGATCAATCGCCGCGACGTCGTCGTGTGGACGCCCGTCGCGTCGTGCTCGCGGATCGCGAGCACGCGTTGCTCCTCGCGGCCGAGCAGTCGGTTGACGAGCGTCGACTTGCCGACCCCCGACGATCCGACCAACGCCGCCGTACGACCGGGGGCGAGGTGGGGTGCGAGCGACGCGAGCCCCGCCCCGCTGACGGCACTGACGGCGACGACCGGCACGCCGGGGCAGGCCGCTTGTGCCTCCTCGACGTACGACGCGACGTTCGGGCACATGTCGAGTTTCGTCAGCAGCACGACGGGCTGGGCACCGCTCTCCCATGCGAGCGCGACGTAGCGCTCGAGCCGCCCGACGCTGAAGTCGCCGTTGGCCGACGTTGCGATCAGGACGACGTCGACGTTGGCGGCGATCGGTTGCGATCCGCCCCCGCGACCGACCTCCTTTCGGACCAGCACCGACGAGCGCGGCAAGACCGCGTGAATCACGCCGTCGCCCGCGATTCCGGGGCGGGGCGGCACGACGCCGACCCAATCCCCGACCACGGGCACGTCGAGACGATCGACGGCTTCGTGGCGCAGGCGACCCGAGATCGAGCATCGAAGATCACGCTCTTCGAGTGCGACGAGCAACGAGTCCCGCCGTTCTTCGACGACACGACCGAGCACCGAACCTTCCCTTGAGTCCGCCGCGAGGGCGGCACGAACCGACGCACCGACTCCGAACAATTCCAGACGAGACATGACGACTCCCGCGAACGAAGGCGAGGGCCGCGGACTCCGAAGGTGGAGTCTGCGAAGCGGGACGCAGGCAGGCAGATCGCCTGACGAAGACCCGAGGACGCGCCTCGCGCGGGGGAGCGACGAACCCGACGCCCGTTGTGGGCGGTCGAGTTGCTAGCGGCTCACACCCACGAAGGAGGCGGACGCAGTGACGGGGGCAACGGCAAGGGCACGCATCGAAATCTCCTTTCGCGGGGACGGGGGTAGGGGGGCTGCTTCGTCTTCAAGGATACCCCATGTCGCGGAACGAGTCGACTCCCTTCGACCGGCACGTTCGACGCAGATTGCCGGCTCGTGACGATCGAGTGGGGAGGCAAGTTTCGAAGAGCGACCTGCTCTATCGTCCGACGTGACACCCGGCCCCCCGGTCGGAACGCGTCGGAGGTCTTGTCATGCGCGGGAGCATTCGATGGGTGGCGACGGCGGTGGTGGGGCTCCTGCCGGCCGCGTGCGGCGGCTCGGGCGGATCTCCCCATCTGCCTGACGGCGACTTCGTCGTGTATTGGGCCGACGGCGAGACCCCCGGCGTCGTCGAGGCGTACGTGTCGGACGCCACCGGCGTTCATCGTCGAAAGGTCGCCGGGCCGACGATCCTCGACGGTGACGTGCTCCGCGTCGAATGGAGTCCGGATCGCACGCGGCTCGCGGTGCTCGGCGATCTCGAGACCGACGGCAAGAGCGAACTCTATCTCGTCGATCCGAACGCGGACGTGCCCGCGCTCGAAAAGATCTCGGGCGTCGGAGCGCAGGCAGGCGTGGGCTCCGTCGCCGACTTCGAATGGTCGCCCGACGGCGCGCGCATCGCGTTCACCAAGGCGCAGGACGGCATCGGGCGTCTCGACCTCTTCACCGTCCTTTCGAGCGGCGCCGCGGCGATCGTCAAGGTTTCGGCGCCGATCACAGCGACCGGGACGTCCGTGGGCGTCATCGACTTCTGGTGGCGCCCCTTCGCCAACGTCCTCGCTTACAAGGCCGACCTCGCGATCGACAACACGTTCGATCTCTTCGTCGTCGGCGCGACCGGGTCGGGGCACCAGCCATGCAACATCCAAGTCGGGATGCCGGTGGACGACGACGTGCTGACCGTCGCCTGGGCGCCGGACGGTTCACGACTTGCCTTCACCTACAAGGAGAGCGGCGCGAGCGGCGGCGGTTCGCTATTCACCTGCCCCCCGAACGGGGTCGGCGCGATCAAGTTGACCGAATTCTTCTCGACCAACCGAACCGTCTCCGACTGGCAGTGGGCTCCCGACTCGACGCGCCTTCTCTACACGGCCGACACATTCATCGAGGAACGCATCGATCTCTTCGTCGTCGAGGCCGACGGCGGCGCGACGACGACCCTCGTCACGATGGCGGCGGACAGCGACGTCATCTACCCGAGTTGGTCGCCCGACTCGACGAGGATCGCCTTCGGCGTGATCGACGCGCTCACCAATTCGTCGATCGCACGTGTCGTTCCATCGACGGGCGGTGTCTCGGTCACCGTCGCCACCGCCGGCGGGGCGGACGACGATCACGTCGATCGGCCCCGCTGGTCTCCCAACGGCCACGAGATCACGTACGGAGTCCTCCTCCAGAGCCTTCCCGACACGCGGCAGGAACTCCACGTCGTCAAGCCCGACGGCAGCGGCCACCGTGTGCTCGACTCGTCCCTGCCCGAGGGATATGCCGACGCCGCGCTCTGGTCGCCGGACTCCGAGCGCCTGCTCTACAGCTACTACTCCGCCCCCGACATCAACCAGCGAAACGCCCGCATCGCCGACCGCGCGGGCGGATTCCCCCGCCTTCTGAGCGACGTGCCCGACGTGACCAACGGAGTCGCGAGCGCGTCCCGCATGGCGTGGAACGCCGACGGCACCTGCGCCGTCTTTCTCGCCGGTGCGTCGTTCGGCGGAGCGCCGTTCCATCCGCTCCGGCTCTTCGTCGCGGGCGCGACATCTACCTTCGCGACCGAACTGACGGCGTGGATGCCCGACGACGCTCGGGTCGGCGACTATCGCCTGAAGTAGCCCTCGCGCCGGGCGGAACCGAACGCCATCGGACGCGGGCCCCTTTCGCCGATCGGTCGGGTATGGTCTCGCACGATGAGACGCCCGTTCGCTCCCCTCCTTCTCGCGTCGATCGCGTTGGCCTCCTGTCGTGCGGGCGCGCGCGAGGGGCTCGGGCCGACGGGCATTCCGATCGGAGCGGAGCGTACGCTCGAATCGGCGACGGGACCCGCGTCCGACGCCGGGACGTCGGTCGGGAAGCCGCCGACCCCTCCCACCGTATGGAAGGCCGAGTACTACAAGATCAGCGACGGGTGAGCGATGTGCCGAGCGGTCGTCAGCGCGGTCCGCGCTGTTCTCGAAGAAGCGCCCTACCGCACGCGGTTCACCTTCGAGGTCTATGGTTGGGAAAGCGAGCAAGGCAAACTCGCGCAACAGGTCTACTGCTTCGGCGCCGATCGCCACGGATGGGTCGTGCCGGGGCCCGACGGCAAGCCGCTCGCCTGCCGCCCGAGTCACTTCTACGGCGACGCGGAGATCCGCGCGGACCTCGATCGCATCCTCGCCGCCGACGTGGCCAAGTCGCCGAGCCCCTCTCCCGTCGATCGATCGAAGCCGCGCTGACTATGCGCGCAGTCCGTTGCGGTCGATGGCGCCCGCGAGGATCGCGGCGTGGCGCTCGACCTTTTCGGGGGAGATGCGCTTGGCTTGGAAGGGAATGAACTCGTCGACCAACAGATCGCGGCGCATCTCGTAGCAGAGCGTGCGGCCGGGGTAGCGCGCGGCGACCTGTCCCGCGACGGTCTGGGGGTGGAGCGTGTACGCCTCGCCCTCGGCGACGCCGATGCCGGCCGCCTCGTAGCCGGCGCGCAACTCCTGCGCGAGGCGCGGAGCGGCGAGTCGTCGTCGGTCGGGATCGACGACGATCAGGTCGATCTCGGGGCGCAACGGCCAGCGCGGGAGCGCGTCGGCGGCGTACGCGGCGTGGAGCGTATCGACGATCTTCATGTCGACGGGGACGTCGATGTCGCGCGGGGCGTAGCTGTGGACCTGGATCGCGACACCACCGCGGTCGAGGACCAACTCCGTCCACAGGGAGACCAATTCGCGATAGCGCGTGTAGCGGTCGAGGACGAGCTGCCGATCGGCTCGGTCGGTCATCCAGGGCATCAGCCCCGGCGTGACGTCACCGGTGGCGGACGGGCGCGCGGCGGTGCCGGCGTCGATCAATCGGTTGCAGTCGACGAACGTGCGCGGAATGCGGCTCGTCACGACGACGGCCGCGCGGCGCGGGTCGAGGTCCGGAAGGAGCGCGGCGGCGCGTGCGGCGACTTCGGGCGCACCGACGTCGGTGTTGACGTGGAAGAAGTCCTCGAGCCCGTCGGGATAGCGGCCGACCAACTCGGCGCGGAGCGAGCGGAAGTCGTCGGTCGACGTGGCTCCGTGCGGAACCTCGAGCAGCACGTCGGGCGGGAGATTGGCCGGCGCCTTCTTGCCGCGGACGACGACGACGTCGCAGACACGGGGGATCGATGAGGAGGGCGCGTCGAGCACGGGGCCCCCCTTGTAGGGGAGCGACGCCGGGAGGGGCAGGCTTTTCGGTGGGGGGCGCGGGGGGAGGGCGCCTCCCGGCTACGGCGCGGCGAGCTGCGCGAGATGGTGCCGAAGGTGGACCACGTAGTCGCGCGCGACGAACTCGAGGTCGACGCGACGACCGTCGGGATCAGTCCACGTGTGGCGAAGCGCGGCGGGTTCGACGTGTCGAAGGAGCACGGCGAGGAAGCGGTTGTACGACTCCCAGAAGGAGACGAGGTCCGACCACGATCGGTCGTGGTGGTGCGAGACGCGGACCCAGTCGTCCTGGGCGTAGCCGTCGAGTTCGAGATGGGGGATGCGCTGCATGCGGACGAAGCGTTGATGGTTGTTGGCCGCGGAGTCGATCAGGTGGCCAAGGATCTCCTTCTTGGACCAACGGCCGGGCGCCGGGCGAACGGCCGCTCGGGCCTCGTCGAGCGCGTGGAGGCGCGGGAGGGCTGCGGAGACGGCGGCGAGGAGGTCGTCGGCGGTGGATGTCATCGTCGGATTCTCGCATCGGCGGTTCGCGACGCGGCCGTGCGCGGGGAGCGTGCGGCGCGTCGAGGATCGACGAGAGTCGTCGCCCTCGCCGCCGTTCGGCGTGGCGGACGGATCCGCTGACTCTCGTTTTCTACGATAGCCCATCATCGGAGATCGCGATGCCCGGACCCGTCTACGACCTCGACTACATCCGGAACAGCGGCTGGGTTCAGGTGCTCGCGCATGGGACTCCCCCGGGACCGGCCGCCGTCACACGAGACGCCGCGTGTGCTTCGCTACTCGCGGCGGCGTACGTGTCGAGGCGGGAGGTGAGGCTCCTCACACGCCCGGGACTCCCGCCCGAAGTCGCCGTCGTAGAGATCCTCCCACCCATGCCGCTGCCTCTCCCGCCGCCCAACGAATGGGCGATCGGTCGAGTCGTTCAGTTCGTGATGCCGTATCGAATGGAGGTCGAATTCCTTCCCCCTGGCGGTCCCCCGATTCACGGTCATGACATGTCGGGACTCGCCCAACCCGTGATCGAAGCGGCGCTCGCATCCGGGGAGAGCGTCGAATATCTGACCATCGCACCCACCGGTGAGATTCTGCGGGTCAAGGTCAATCACTGATCGCTCCGCGCCGCGGCCGACGTTCTCGAGCGCGTCGGGCCGCTTCGAATTCGGTCCGGCGATTGACGGGCGACGCCCGAGCGGTGCCGTCGTACGATCGGCGGTCCGGGAGTCCGTCGATCCGCCGCGTTCCGCCCCCGTCCGTGTCGCGCCGCGTCTGGCTTGTCGCGGGGATTCTGGCGATCGGGCTTGGGACGGGGGTCCCGTCGGCCGTTGGCGCGATCGATGAGTTCTGGACCATCGACGCACGAACGCGCGGAAAGTCATCGACCACGGCAGAGGCCCTGCTCCGTGCGGATGCGGGGAAGCGCTCGGCGGACGTCGCGAAGGTCTGGGAACGCGGGGTCGGCGACCCGGTCTACATCGCGGTCGCGGCGCTCGAGGATCCGACTCGCACCACCGAGGCCGTGGCCCTCGTCGCCGACCTCGTCGCCTCCGCCCCGGCGGACGCCTCCGAGAGAGCGGCGCTTCGTCCCTTCGCTTCGATGTCGCCGAACGTGGCCCAGGACGTGTCGCGCCTCGCGGACGTGAAGACGATTCGGGATGCGCTCCGGGGGGCTCGCGTCGAGGGCGCGGACGAACTTGAA
Source organism: Planctomycetia bacterium (assembly GCA_031401505.1). Taxonomy (GTDB): domain Bacteria; phylum Planctomycetota; class PLA2; order PLA2; family JAEUHO01; genus JANNRO01. The sequence continues at coordinate 420 of JANNRO010000352.1, read as the reverse complement.
CGTCGGCTCCTCGCGATTGCGCAGCGAGCACCCGCGTCGTCCCTCGCGGCCGTCGAAGCGCTGCTCCACGCCGGACGCGCGGCGACGCATCGACGCGACGTCGCGTCGGCGCGGCGGCATTGGTTCGACATGGCCGCCCGTGCTCGCGCGATGGGCTGGTCGCGAGCCGCCCTCGACGGCGCCGTGCGGGCCGCTCGCGCGGCCATCGAGGCGGGCGACCGCGACGCCGCCCTCGGAGAGTTGCAATCCGCGATCGGCGGCCCGCTGGGCGACCGTTCCACCACGTGCGGCTATCTCGCGCGGCATGACGCGCTGGGCATCCTCCTCGCTCGCCGTGACTGGTCGGCACTTCTCAACGCCGCGACGACGTACGACGCCTGGGTCAGAGATCGGCAACCCGAGTCGTCGCGAGCGCCGTTC
>JANNRO010000351.1:0-4111 GCA_031401505.1 Planctomycetia bacterium | reverse complement strand
CTCCAACGACCTACCCGGACGTCATGACGGCGCGGGTAGGTCGTTGGAGGCCGTCGGCAACGACGGTCGTAGATCGATGGCGGTCGCGGCGCAAGCCGCACAGGACCCGGCTTACGGCTCGCTCGAACACTCTCTGCTGCGCCCGCCGACGCTCTCGCTGCGACCGTCCTGCTCGGCCTCGGCGGGCTCGCGACGGGACTGATCTGATGGCTCCCCGCAGAGCGAAGACGCGATGGGGCGACGGGGCCCGCGTCCGCATGCGGGCCCGCGTTTCGCCCGGGGCCCCTCGCGTGCCATGATTCCGCCCCCCGGAGGGTCCGCCGTGGCCGCACGTGACAAGAAGTCGTTCGCCGAACTCGCCGTCATCGCCCGGGAGATCCGGCGCGACGTGGTCACGATGACCCACGTCGCCAACTCGGGGCACGCCGGCGGCCCCCTCTCGATGGCCGACTACCTGACGTATCTGTTCTTCAACGAGTTGCGCCTCGATCCGAAGAACCCGAAGGACCCCGACCGCGATCGATTCATCCTCTCCAACGGTCACTGTTCGGCGGGGCTCTACGCGCTGCTCGCCCACCGCGGGTTCATCCCGCGTACGAAACTCGGCACCTTCCGCGACACGGGCAGCGACCTCCAGGGGCACCCCAACCGGCACTACGTCCCGGGCGTCGAGGTGGGGACGGGCTCGCTCGGCCAGGGCCTCTCGGTCGGGGTCGGCATGGCGCTCGCGGTACGACGCGACAAGTTGAAGAAGCATGCGCCCACGGGACGGCATCTGGTCCCCCACGTGTGGGTCAACGTGGGCGACGGCGAGCTGCAGGAAGGACAGTGCTGGGAGGCGATCATGTCGGCGGGACAGTACCGCCTCGACAACCTCTCGGTACTGGTCGACTTGAACGAGGCGCAGATCGATGGCTGGACCGACGACGTGATGTCGATCGAGCCGATCGCCGACAAGTTCCGCGCGTTCAAGTGGAACGTCGTCGAGGCCTGGGGCCACGACTTCCACGAGATCGAGACCGCGATCGAGCGCGCGCGCCGGTTCAACGGCAAGCCGACGGCGGTTATCTTCCAGACGCACATGATGCGCGGGTGCGCGTCGTTCGAGAGCGAGCCGGGCTGGCACGGAAAGCCGCTCACCGACCGCGAGAAGCACCTCGCGTTGGCGTTGCGCGAACTGGGGTACGACGGTGCGACCGCCGTCGATGAGGCCATCGCCACGATCGGCGGCCCGCAGGCGCATCCGGTGGCGTCGGTCTACGCACGGTTGAAGGAGCGCTTTCCCGCGTGGGAGTTGACGCGCCAGGGCCTGTCCGACGAGTTGGTGGCGCTCGGCGAGACCGATCCGCGCGTGGTCGTGCTCGACGCGGACCTCGCGGAGTCGACGCTGACGAAGAAGTTCGGCGAGAAGTACCCGGACCGGTTCTTCGAGATGGGCATCGCCGAAAACAACATGATGAACACGGCGGCGGGGCTCGCGTTGTCGGGCAAGGTGCCCTTCCTCGCCTCGTACTCGATGTTCCTGGCCGGCCGCTCGTGGGATCAGATCCGCAACACGGTCTGTTACAGCAAGTGCAACGTGAAGATCGCGGCGTGCCACGGCGGCATCAGCGTCGGCAAGGACGGACCGACCCATCAGTCGGTGGAAGACGTCTCGAACATGCGATCGATCACGAACCTGATCGTGATCGTGCCGACCGACTACCACCAGACGCGCAAGGCCGTGCGGTGGGCGGCCCAATACGACGGTCCTGTGTTCCTCCGCCTCGGGCGCGAGAAGGTGCCGAATCTGACGACTGAATCGACTCCGTTCGAGATGGGCAAAGCGCTGTCGCTGCGCGAGGGCACCGACGGCACGATCGTCGCCAACGGGATGATGGTCGCGCCCGCGCTGCTCGCGGCCGAGAAGCTCTCCAAGGAGGACGGCCTCGAGGTGCGGGTGTTGAACCTCCACACGGTGAAACCGCTCGACGACGCCGCCATTCTGCGCGCCGCGAAGGAGACGGGCTTCCTCGTGACGGCCGAGGAGGGCGCCACGACCGGCGGGCTCGGCGCCGCGGTCGCAAACCTCGTCATCCAGTCGGAACAGCCCGTGCCGATGCGGATTCTCGGGACCCCCGACAAGTATCTGGGCTCGGGTGACCCGTTCGCGCTCTTCGAGAAGGCCCACCTGACCGACCTCGATGTGATGGCGGCGGTACGGGAACTGGTCGCGAAGACCCGCGGGACCCCCGTCGCGCGCTGACCGACGAGCCGTCGGACGCGGGCCCCTTGCAATGTTCGTCACGCTGGCCGCGATCCTGCTCCCCTTGCTCGTCGCCTCGGTGGTCCCCCACCGACGACGGGCGCTCGCACGGGCGTGCCTCGTCTGGTTCCTGGGGCTCGTCCCCCTCGTGCTTCTGATCTACGCGATCGCGTGCTGGAAAGGCTCGAGCTTCGGTTCGTACCTCGCGCTCGTCCCCGCCATCCTCGCGGTGCTCTGCATCATCGACGCGAGGTACGGGCATTCGCACCGATGGGCGCGCATGGGCCCGCGTGCCCCCGCGAACGCGGCGCCGGGCGCCGCCCCGCGTCAGCGCGCTTCGGAGTAGAGGATTCGCCCGCAGCTCTTGCACTGGACGAGCCGCGACGCGTTGACGATCGTGAAGACGTCGTTCTTCGTCAGGCGCTCCATGCAGCCCGAGCAGAAGTCCTGTTCGATCGGCACGAGGCCGTTGCCTCGCACCTTCGCGACGCGGTCGTAGATCTGGAGCGACTCGAGCGGCACGTCGACGGTCAGCGGCGGACGCGCTTTCGCCATTTCCGCCCGCGACGCCTTCAACCCGTCGATCGCGGCATCGACCTTCGCGCGCTCGGCGTCGTACTTTCGCTGCTCGCGCGCGCGCTCTTCCTTCGCGGCGGCGGTCAGCTTTTCCTGGATCTCGACCGCCTCCATGATCTTCAGGATCTCGTCTTCCTGCTTCGTGACGTCGAGCTTCGAATTCGCGATCTCGCTGCGCAACGCCTGGAACTCGCGATTCGTCTTTACGTCGGAGGCCTGCTGATTCAACCGCTCGACCTTCGCCTCGGCGGTCTTGGCCTCGTTCTCGCGAAGCTTGGCCTGCGCCTTCAGGAGCTTCGTGCGCTCGTCGAGGAGCGCGATCTTGGCGTCGACCGCGGCGATCGCGCGCAGGAACCCCGCGACGGCGAGCGGACCGTCGGTGATCTCCCGATCGAGACGGAAGAGGCGCAGGTCCAAGTCCTGCAGCGCGCGCAGCTTGTCGATCACATCGCGAAACGAGACGGTCATGGGCAGCAAAGGGCCTCCGGGCGAGGGACTGTAGTCACCGGGGGGCACAGAGCCCCCGCGAGATCGAGGGGGCGAGCGAACGGCGCGAACGGGGCCGCCGCGATCGGCGACGGGGACCGGCGTCCCGCCCCACTTCTGCGAGGGGCGGTCGCCGCGTCAGACATCGACGCATCGCCCAAAATTTCGGGTCATCGCAAGGGGAACTTCCCCACGAGGCCTCAAGACTCCGCGGGCCCGCGGCGCCTCGCTCGCGGGATCGCCCGCGGAACCCGTGAACAGCGCCGCGTCAGACATCGAGGAAGCCTTCCAGCTTCCGCGCCCGTACGCGCGAAACACTCGAGTGCCACCCCGAGCCTCCGCGGGCCCGCGGCGCTTCGCTCGCGGGACAGCCCGCGGAAGGCATGAACTTGTCGGACGCGACACCGGTCATACGTCGAGAAATCCTTCGAGCTTCCGTGCGCGGACAGGATGCTGCAACTTGCGGACTGCTTTCGCCTCGATCTGCCTCACGCGCTCGCGCGTGACCTTGAAGATCTTGCCGACTTCTTCGAGGGTGTAGGTGTAGCCGTCGCCGATGCCGTAGCGCAACTTGATGATCTCGCGCTCGCGGAACGTCAGCGTCTGGAGGACCTGGTCGAGCTTGTCCTTCAGCATCTCGTGGGTGGCCGCATTGACCGGGCTCTCGGCCTGCGGGTCCTCGATGAAGTCGCCGAAATAACTGTCGTCGCTCTCGCCGATCGGACGGTCGAGCGAGATCGGGTGCTTGCTGATCTTCATCACCCGCTTCGTCTCTTCGATGCTGATCCCCGACGACGCCGCGAT
>JANNRO010000350.1:0-17377 GCA_031401505.1 Planctomycetia bacterium | reverse complement strand
AAGAAGCGTCACGCCGCCAACGAGCAACTGCGCCGCCTCAGGGGTGAGACGTGACCCGCCGTCGGACTCGCGTCAATCGGGGAGTCCCCACAGCGTGAACGTCGCCCAGCGCGCGGGGTGGGCCGACTCGCCCCCGCGCTTGATCGAGAGGAGTTTCGCCTCGCGCAGCGACAAGGAAGCCGTGAGGCCGCGTGAGAGGTGCGCATCGTAGAAGTCGCCCATCAGCTTCTTCCCGTCGCGATCGGAGACCAACCAGCCGCTGGTGACCACGCGGGACGCGCCGGCCAGAAGGAACGACCGCGCGAGGCCGAACACACCCTCGCCCCGTGCCTCGAGTCCGCGGGCCGACTCGCAGGCCGACAACGTCACGAGGTCGGCCGGAACGCGTGCCCGCGCGAGCCGGTCGCTGTCGAGCAACGCTCCGCCCGCGAGGATCAGGCCGGCGCCGCGCACGCGGGTCGGATCCGAGGTCCCGTGGCAGGCGAAGTGCGCCACGCGAAAACGCCGTCCTTCGACGGCCAGCGCCCCGAGCACGAGGTCGACGCCCGCGTCACCTCCGACAAAGAGGCTGCGCCGCGTTACGTCCACGCGGGCCGCGAGTTCGCGCGCCTCGTCCGCTCCGCCGGGGAGCGGGGCATACGCCCCGGACAGCGCGCCGAGATCGGGATCGCCGACGGCAAGGATTCGGTCGCCCGCCGTCGGCGTGCGTTCGGCGGCGAGCGCGATCCAGACGCCGGCCGAAGGGACGTAGGAGATCTCGAGCGTTTCGATCAACCGCCGGCTCTTCGATCCTTCGACGCGGATCAGCGCCTCGAACGGGACGTACGCGAGCGCCCCGTCCGCCGTGATCGTCACGCGCCGGGCTCCCGCGAGTTCGGCCTCGAGCGGCCGCCACACGGCGTCGTAGACCTTTGCGGCCGCCCGATCGTCGGTGGAGCCGGGCGTGGATACCAGCCGAAGCCAGGCCACGATCCCGTCGCGGACGTCGGTCCCGCCGCCCAATCGACGTACGGCGATCTCGTCCTTGCGGACGACGACCGCGAAGATCGAGTCGCCCGCGTCCTGGAATTCGACGAACGCGTCGTTCGGGCGGAGCAGTTCGCGCAGCGAAGCGAGCGCGGGCGGCGCCGGATCGAGGAACGACGTGACGCGGCGGGCCTCGCGGCCGATGCGAGTCAACACGTCCTCGCGATGCCGCTGCGCGACCGCGAGCCCTCGATCGGAGGAACGCTCCGCGGCACCGCCGTCGCCGGTGCCACGATCGGCGGATCCGTGGTCGCCGGACGCCGACGTGAGCGAAAGTCCCATCGCGCGGGCTCGCGCCGCCTCGACGTCATGTCGGGACTCGCGATCGGCGACGACCAGCTCGGGCGAGAGCGCTGACCAGAGCACGGCGGTACGGTTCTTCAATCCCTCGGCAAGGAGAAGCCCCCGGCTCGACTCTGCCAATTGGAACGCGACCGTCGCCGCGTCCGATCGGGCGGAGGGTTCGACGTCCGACCAACGGGCGGCGGCTCCGAGCCCGAGATCGGCGACTTTCGCGGCGTCGGCTCGCGTCCCGAGCGCGTCCTCGGCGGCGAGCCCGCGAGCGAGCGCACGGTGCAGTTCCAAGGCACGCAGCGACTCGAAAGCGGCGTCGCGCGAGCGACCCGTGGCGAGCGCCGCCTCCGCCGACGCGATCGCCATCAGGAACGCCGTGCGGGAGCGGACGACACCGTCGCCGGACGTCGGGATCTTCGACAGCTCGGTGAGCGCCTCGTCGGAACGGCCCGCGTCGAGCAGCAGGCGGGCGAGGTTGCGTCGAACGTCGACGGCGAACTCGGGGATGCCCGCCGTTTCGTAGCCGACGATCGCGCGACGGGCGGCTGCGACGGCGTCGTCGACCGACGTCTTGCGCCAGGCGTCCCGCGCGGGACCGTCGGCCACCGGCTCATCGGCCAAAGACGGCTTCGCCTCGCCTGCAGACCGGAAGATCGCGACGGCCTCCTCGTGACGCCCGAGGATCGCAAGCGCGAGGGCCAACTCCGATTTCGTCGCGGCGAGCGTGCTCGGGTCGTCGTCGCGGAGTTCGATCGCGACGTCGTACGCTCGGCGCGCGTGGGCGAGGGCGTCCGCGTTTCGACCGAGCGCGCGCAGGAGGATCGCGAGGCTGCGGGGCACGAGCAGCCGTACGGTCGCCGAGTCGTCCGGCGACAGCTCCGCGGCGAGCGACTCGAAGGCCACGAGGGCCGCGGCCCAGGCGTCGGCCTCGAGCAGCGCCTGCGCATAGGCGAAGCGCACGCGTAGGAGTTCGCCGCGCTCGGCGCCCTGCACCTTCATCAACTCGATCCCTTCCGAAAAGGCCCGCCCACCCGCATCCGACTCTCCCCCGAGCGCCAGAATCGAGGCGAGGTTCACGAGGATGCGCGGTCGCACGTCGGGCGCCCGGGTGGAGCGAACTTCGACGAGCGCCCGTTCGGCGGCGACGCGCGCGTCGGCCAGGCGACCTTCGCGCAGGAACGCCGCCGCAATGTTGTTTCGCTGGTTCGCGATCGGCTCCTCGAGCCCTGCGCGCGCAAACGCGGCGATGGCGCGCTCGCCGTGCTCGCGACACTCGGCCCAATGTCCCGCCTCGAACGCGCCCTTCGCCGCGTGGTCCCAGCCGCCCGCGGCGCGCGAAAGGGACCCCAGCGCCTCGGCCCGCTCGGCGGATCGCGCGAAGAGGGGCGCGGCATCGGCGAGGCGTCCGGCGCCTTCGAGGGCGCCGGCGTACCCGACGAGGACGCCCCACGCGGAGAGACTGGCCGGCGCTGCGACGATGTCGGCCTCGGCCTTCGTCGCGAGCGCCGCCACTTCGTCGAGGTCGCCCTGCTGCGCCGCCTTCGCCATCTGGATCGGAACGATCACGAGGCGGCGCTCCCGGTCGAGGTCGTCGGGGCCGTACGCCTGCCACTTCGCGACCAGTGCCGAGAGGCCGGCGCCGCGGGGGAAGCGCGCGACGGCGCCCGCCCAGCGAGCGGCGGCCGAAAGCCGCGCGGCGAGTTCGGGCTTGGTCTTGGGGAAGATCGCGCGCACGAAGATCGTGTTGGCGACGTCGTAGGGGTCGAAGCGCGGGTCCTCGGCCAGCTCGTCGAGACCGACGTCGTCCTTTGCCGCCACGGCTTCGATGACGTCGAGTCCGCGATTGACCAGCGGGTTCTCGGTCCGGGGGGTGTCGCCGGCCGACGTCGGTCGGGCGACGAAGGGGCCTAGGACGAGGCACAGGCCGGCGATCGCTCGCCGGAGGAATCGGTGCTGCACGAGGCACCTCTCCGGGGGGGATTCTGCGCACCCTCAGGGGGTACCGAGAGGAGGACGCGCGACGCCCCCGGAACTTGCCCCCCCCCGTCAGGTTTTTCTCAAAAGTGTCAGACACTTCCGAGAAAAACCTGACGTGCAAGAGAGCCGCCCCGGCGGGCCTTGCGGCGTCGCCGGGGCGGGAGGCGGTGTCCGGGGTGCACCGGACGACGCGCCAGAAAGCGCAGAGAGGGTGAGTCGGGCTACTTGACCTGGATGTCGAAGCAGGCCCCGTTGAGCGTCAGAGGCGCGGTGAGGTCGTCGGCCGGGGCGCCGGCGCTCGGCGCGATGAACACGTGGTCCACGGTCATCCCCGACTCGCGGGCGACGAAGACCACTGCCGTGCCGTCGCTCGTGAACGCGAACTCCGACACTTGCCCCGCGGCGTTCGGGATCGATGAGACCTTCACCGAGCCGCCAGAGGCGGGGTCGGTCACGAAGAGGTCCACCGCCCCGTCGACGAGGTCGTCGGCGACGTAGGCGATGCGAGCCGAGTCCGTCGACCAGCGGAAGCCGTCGACATCGCCGTCCGGATCGATGTTCTTCGAGATCTGGAACGTGCCCGAACCGTCCGTGTCGACCGTGAACAGGTCGGTCACGAAGTCGCCGTCGTCGTCGTTCATGTAGGCCACTTTCGAGCCATTGGGCGCCCACTGGAAGTTCGTCGCCACGCCGAAGCCGCCGGGACCGAACGTCGCGAGCGTGAAGATCGCGCCGCCGACCCGGGCGACCCGGTGGAGGCTGCCCTGCGCGCCCGTCAAGCGGGTGAACGCGAGGTTGTTCGAGTCCGGCGACCAGGCGAACTCGGTCACGGCGTTCGAGGCCCCTGCCGAACCCACGCGAACCGACGGGCCGCCGGCGACGGGATTGACGTACAGTTCGGGCACCACGTCGGTCGTCTCGTCGCAGATGTAGGCGAGGAAGCCCGAATTCGGCGACCAATCGAAGTCGGTCGCGCTGCGGTCCACATCGAGCGTGCTGTGGACGACGATCCCCGTGCCCGCCGACGCGACGCTGAAGAGCGTCTTGGCGCCGTCACCCGCGTTGTCGCGCAGGTACGCGAGCCGGTTGCCGTTCGGCGACCACTTGTAGTGCCCCGCGTTGGTGTCGCCGAGACCGAATCCCGGCACTTCGACGAACGAGAACGCGCCGCCGTCGGCGTCACGAACCCAGAGTTGGAAATTCTCGTCGACCGAGAGGTCGCCGCGCATCGCGAGACGGTGTCCCTGCGGCTTCCAAAGGTAGTCCATCACGCGGCCGCCGGACGCAGGTGTGGGCGAGAGCGCGACCGGGGGGCCGCCCGCCGCCGAGACCGCGAACAGCCCGTCGATACCGAGGTCGACCGTATCGGAGAGGAACGCCACGTAGAGGCTGTCGGGCGACCACGCGATCGTGTGGACGTCGGCCCAGACGCTCGGTGACGCGTGCGAGATACGCACGGGCGTCGGCGACGCGGCGTCGACGACGAACAGTTCGAACTGCCCGTCCGTGATGCGATCGGCCACGAACGCGAGTTTCGTGTGATCGGGGCTCCACGCGTACTCCGTGACCGCCACGGCCGGGAGCGTCGAGCCGCTGACGAGGCGCAGATTGTCGCCGAGCGCGTCGGAAACGTAGAGCTCCTGGAACGAACCGTTGGTCGTGGCGAGGAACGCGACGGCGTCGGGGCCGAAGCCCCCGCCACCACCGCCACCGCCGCCGCTGCCGCCACCGCACGCGGCGAGCGCCAGGGAAGAGAATCCGGAAAGTACGGAAAGGATGAACCGCTTCACGATGAGAGACTCCGTTGGACGCGGCACTGCGCCGCCGCGAGAGGGACGCGCGACGAGTCGACAACTTGCCTTCCCCGTTTCGAGGTCGCCTCCGATCGGCGTCGATCAGGAGAGAACCGGGCAAGTTCGCGCGACGTGACGCATCCGGCTGCAGGCGGATTCGCGAACGCTATTTCACCGGAGTCAATTCGCGCAGCAGCGTCAATCCCTTCACGAACGTCGGATCCCCAGGTCCCGTGTGCTCGACGAGCACGTGGGGTGGCACGCCTTTCCCCTCGAGCGAAGTGCCATCGGGCAGGTAGTTCATCCACCGGGAGAACCAGACCTCGACCCCGTTGGGCAATTCGACGGGCGCCGGGTTCCCGCTCGCGCCGCGCGTCGGCTTCCCCACGAGCCGCACGTGCGGCAGCGCGTGGAACATCTGCGCCATCCCCTCGCCGCTGCTCATGCAGAACGGGCCGATCAGCACCACCACCGGCGTCACGGCGTCGGCGTCCTTCGCCGGGACGAGGCGGGCGTCGATCGGCGGAGCCAGGTCGAACAGTCCGCTGCCCGCGCGCACGCGACGACGCGCGTACACCCGCTCGCGATCGGCGAACCGCGACGCGATCGGCAGCGCACGCCGTTCGTCGCCGCCGCCGTTCCAACGCAGGTCGACGAGAATTCGGCGTCCGGCTTTGCGCCAGCCATCGAGCGCCCGATCGATCTCCGCGAACTCGGCGTCGGTCCCCTGAAGCGATCCCACCAGCAGATACCCGACGTCGGCACCGATCTCGCCGACCCCCGCGATCTTGCCGATCTGCTTCCCGTTCGCGATCGACGCGCGGACGGTCGCAAGATCGCCGTTGGGCACGGCGGGCGGCGCGTACGGCACGATGAGCGGCGCGTCGGCCGACACCTTCATCCAGACGTGCGGGTCGCGCAGCGCCGCGAGCATCTCCTTCGCCGCCGCCGAAAAGGCGGCGGGACCCGCGTCCGACGCGAACGTCTTGCCCGACTCGGCCACGAGTTTCGACCAGTCCGCAATCGCGGGATCGAAGTGGGCGTAATACCTCGTCATGTGCGAGACCATCACGTCGAACGAATCGCCGGCGCGCAGTTCCTCCAACACCGGGCGGCGGAACGCGAGCCGTCCGGTCTTCGAGAGGAACACGACGACGTCCGCCCGTTCGCTCTGCGCCCGGAACACGATCTCGTGGGGAGCCCACTCCTCGCCCGCCGGCTCGACGAGTTTCGTCGTCGTGGCGCTGCGCGTCTTGGGCCCGAAGATCGTCACACCGACGTACGCGCTGTTGAATTGGTCGGCCTCGCGACGCAGCCCCGTCGCCCGGAGCTCGAACGACAGGCGATACGTCGTGCCCGCCTTTACGGTCACGGGGTGCGATGCGCCGTTCCATCGCTTCGTCGAGGCATCGCCTTCCAGCACGAGCGCGCCCGATGCCCGGTCCACGGTCACGCTCGACGACGGCCCGTCCCCTCGCTGGGCCCCCTCGAACACGTTCCAATGAACGGGAACGCCGTCGACGGCCTCGTCGGTCGCCGGATCCGCGACGGGCACCCTCGGCGGCGGTGAGGCCGCGTCGCCGCCCCTCACGCTCGGCGCCCCGGAGGCGGCGAGGACGGCGGCGACGAACCACCGACGGGCGAACGACATGGGAGCGGACTCGCGGGTGGGACGGGGATGGGCGCGGGAAGGGGAGCGCCGACGCATCCTCATTGTAGGGAGCGCGGACGCCGTCCCGGCTTGACGGATGCCCCCCGCCTTGGGAGCGTCCGCCCATGGCCGACGCCGGTGACCTCCGACTGCGGATCGAGAACGAGGCGCCGGTCCGGCCCAAGCGCGACTACGTCCTCTATTGGATGGTCGAGGCGCGCCGCACGCGGTGGAACCGGGGGCTCGGGCGCGCGGTCGCGCTCGCGAAAGCGATGGGACGCCCGCTCCTCGTGTTCGAGGCGCTGCGATGCGACTACCGCTACGCCTCGGCACGCTTTCACCGCTTCGTGCTCGACGGGATGGCCGACCAGACGGCACGTTTCGAGGCCGCGGGCATCGCGTACTACCCCTTCGTCGAAGCGGTCCCGGGCGCTGGCAAGGGCCTGCTCGAGGCGCTCGCCGCGCAAGCGTGCGTCGTCGTGACCGACGCCGCGGCACACTTCTTCCTCCCCCGCATGCGGGCCGCGGCGGCCAAGCGCCTCGACGTGCGCTTGGAAGCGATCGACGGATCGGGGCTCCTGCCCCGCGCGGCGATCCGCGAGTCGATCGACGATCCGTCGGTGTTCCTCGCCCGATTCCGGCAATCGCTGTCGAAAGTCGTGTTCCAGGGAGCCGTGGCCGATCCGCTCGCCGAGCCGCCGCGACGCCGCCTCGAGCGACTCCCCAAGGACGTCGCTGATCGCTGGCATCCGGTGCGCAAGGCGCTGCTCGACGGCGACGCCGAACTGCTCGCACGGTACCCGATCGACGGCACGGTCGCGCCCTCGTCGCGACGCGGTGGCGAGACCGCCGCGCGCGCGGCGTGGGCGCTCGCCATGGCGGCGAAGCCCGACGCGTTCGCCCCCGACGTCGATCCCTACGTCCACTTCGGTCATCTCTCGACGGAAGAGATCGCGCAAGATCTTCTCCTCCGCGCGGGGTGCATTGCCTCCGTCGATCTGAAGCCGGGCGTCGAGCAGATCGACGGTTGGTGGAAGACGCCCCCGAAGATCGACCAGTTCCTCGATCGCATCGTCGTGCGCCGCGAGCACGCGCTCCATCGCGCCGAGCGCCGCGGCCGCGACGGGGATCGCTACGAGAATCTTCCTGGCGACACGCGTCGCGTACTCGAGGACGAAGCTCGTCGCCCCGACCTCGTCGTCGCCGATCTCGTCGCGCTCGAGGAAGGCCGCGGTCCCGATGCACGCTGGAACGAGGTCGAGACTCGCCTACGCACCGATGGAACGATGGCGCTCGGCATTCGGCGCCGGTGGGCGGGCGGGATCCTCGACTGGGCACCGACACCTCGCGACGCGTTCGATCTGGCGGTCCACCTGACGCACAAGTACGCGCTCGACGGGCGCGATCCGCTGGCGCTCGCCGAGTTGACGTCGATCTTCCGCCTCGAGAAGCCGGCAAGACCCGCCAAGCCCGACCTGCGCACGAAGTCCAAGCGCGGCGGCGGTCGCACGCCGCGGCGCGGCGGCCGCGCGCGGACGGGCGCGAAGGGCGCCGCCGGCCCGCGTCGCGAGCAACCGCCGGAGCGTCCTCCCGCGAGTTGATCGGTCGGCGTCAGCGCACGTGGAGCGACGTGGGTCGGGAGAGAAACGCCCAGAACGCGGGATCGTCGTAGGCGTCCTCCCAGGCTTCGTGCGCGGCGCGTGCATAGGTCGTGAGCCGCGCGTTCCCTCCGGCGCGGCGCAGCGTCTCGACCAACGTGATCGAACTCGCGATCGGCACGGCGCGATCCATCGCGCCGTGAAACGCGTGCACCGGCGTCGAAACGAGGCGACGCACACGGCCGGGGAAGCCCACGAGATCGGGCACGGGAGCGCAGATCGGCGCGACGGCCGCAAATCGATCGGGCCGGTCGCAAGCCAACGCCCACGCACCCGCGCCCCCCATGCTGACACCGGTCAACGCGACGCGCGCCGAACTCACGCGACGCAGGAACTTCGACTGCTCGACGAGATCCACGAGCGTGAAGCGCAGATCGAGCCACGTCCGCCCTCCGGGACACTGGGGCATCATCACGGCCGATCGGACGGGCAACCCGCGCCGAAATCGCGCCGCCAGTCCCGTCGAGAGGAGCCGCTCGGGATCGCGCCCGCGCTCCATGCCTCCGTGGAGGTGGAGGATGACCGACGAGCGATCCCATCGGTCGAGCGGGGTGCGACCGGGGAAGTAGGTGTAGACGGGAAGCCGGGTCCCGTCGGTCGCTCGGTACTCCTGGACGAGGATCACGTCCCGATTCTGCCGACTCTCGGGCTGACGGGCCCTGTCCGAAGGGGTAGGTAAGGTGCGCGTCGGGGCAGGATGCGCGGCCCGGAGGCCGCCCTGCCCCGGTCGAGGACCCGTCGAGCCCCCATGCGAACGCTGCTCCGACAGTTCTGCGAATCGCTCGAAGAGTCGCTGAAGCCCCTCCTCTCGCCGATCGCCAAAACGACGGAGTCGCTCGAAAAAGGGGCCGAGGACGCCCCGATCCGTCGCCTGCTTCCGGGGCTCCAGGACATCCGCCACGCGCTGAGCGGACTGACCGAAAAGGTAGGCTCGCAGCAGTCGTACGTCGCCTGCTTCGGTCCGTTGAAGTCGGGCAAGAGCACGCTGTTGAACGCACTTGCGGGCGCGTGGGTTTCGGAAGTGACCGCGCTGCCCGCCTACCCGTGCATGGTCTTCGTGCGCCACTCCGAGAAGCCCGAGATCAAGGTCACCCGCTACGACGCGTCGACGGCGGTCTACGCCGATCCGGCTGCGCTGCGGGCGGCGCTCGAGGCGGCGCACACCGAATTGGCCGCGCGCGTGCGCGCGCGCGGCGACGACGCCGAGACCTTCGATCCGCAGGTCGACTACCCGCAGGCAATTCGCCGGGTGGACGTCGGGCTCCCCGCGCCGCAGCTTCAGCGTTCGGGCGCGGTCCTCGTCGATTCCCCCGGCCTGTTCGTCAAGATGCGCTTCGGCTACGACCGCATGACGAAGGACTTCAAGCGCTCGGCCGCGACCGCGATGTTCGTCGTCAAGACCGACAACCTGTTTCTCGAACAGGTCTTCGACGAATTCTCGCGCCTGCTCGAGTTGTTCTCGAAGGTGTTCCTGGTCGTCAATCTCGACTCGTCCAAGCGCGATCTGCGCCCCGACGGCACGCTCGAAGCGAGTCTCGAGAAGCACGACCCCAAGCGCATCGTCGAAGCCTTCCGCTCGCTGTCGATGGACGCGCCGCTGCGTGCCGCCGTCGAGGACGGACGGCTCGCGATCTATCCCGTCGACCTCCAGCGCGCGGCGGCCGTGCGGTTGCGTTCGAACGCGGGCAAGTTGACGGGAACCGGACCTGCGGCGTCGACCTCGAAGGCACCGAGCGCCGCGACGTCGGAGACGCCCGATTTCGACGCGTTCGTGACCGACCTCGAGACCTACATCAACTCGAGCGAGTACCTCCACGCCTTCATGGGCGACAGCCTTCGTCAGGGCGAGACGCTGCTGCGCGAAGTCGAATTGCTGACGTCCATGGCCCCCGTCCGCGAGATGCAGACGAAGGTCGGGGCGCTCAGATCCGAACGTGACGAGACGAAGCGGGCGGTCGATCGCCTCGGTTCGGCGGCGGCGCTCGACTGGACCGCGGCGTTCGCGGGGCTGCGCGGGCGCGTCGAAGCGGCAGTGAAGGACAAGGCCACCGCGATTCGCGGCAAGACGGCCGACGCGCTCGGCGGCGCGCTCGATCGCTGGATGGCGTCGAACCGCAGTTTCGCCTCGCTCGTCGACGACGACGCCCACAAACTCTTCAAGAGTTCCGTCGAAGAGGCGGCCCCGGTCGTCGCCGCGGCCGTCAAAGAGGCGGCCCGCTCGGCCGGTGCCGGAGGCAACGTCCCCTTCGACGTGCGCGACGGGCTCGCCGACCTGGGCGTATCGATCGACGACTACGCGAAGAAGGCGCTCGAGGGCGTCGATCCCCTGAAGGCGGCGACGTCCGCGCTCGCCGAGAAGCCCGCCATTTCGCTGGATGCGATCCCGGTCAGGAAGTCCCTCCTCGACTGGTTGCTGTTTCGGTCCCGCGGGGCCATCCGCCGTCGACTCTTCGGCACGAAGGAGTCGCCGACCGGCACGATCGCCCCCGAGGCGAAGGCAAAGACGATCGGAGCCGCGGGAAAGGATGCGCTGCGCACGGCGTTCTCGAGCCAGCTCGACGCCTGGTTCCCGAAGGCGATCGACACGATGACGAAATCGGCGAGCGAAGGCTATGCCGTCCGTGTCGTCGACGGCGTCAAGACCGAGGTCAAGACGCTCGCATCCGAGGGAACGAAACAGCTGACCGAAATCGACCGGCGGCTGTCGAATTTCGGCCGCATCGTCGACGACGTCGCATCACTCCAGTCGGCGATGCGCGGCGGGCTGAAGGTGGTGGATTCGCTCACGAAGAAGTGGGCCGAGACCGACCCCGATCTGCTCCTGCGTCCGATCGAGATGGCCGCCGAGATCGACGAAGACGCGCCGCGCCCGCGCAAGAAGCCGGCGCCGCGCTGACGCGTCTTCGACCCGTGCACGGAGATCCGCAAGAGAGGCCTGCCAGAGAGGATCGAGACGCTGATCGTTGAACTGCCTGCCTGACGAGTTCCCAGGGAGATCGACGTGAATCCGAACCAGGCGCTGTGGGAAAAGGGCGACTTCACTCGGATTGCGGCCTTCATGCGGCAATCCGGAGACTCACTCGTCAAGTCCATCGGAATCCATCCGTCGTTGCGGGTCCTGGATCTCGGATGCGGCGATGGAACTACCGCCGTTCCGTCGGCCCGGTTGGGAGCCGAGGTCGTCGGCATCGACATTGCCCGCAATCTCGTGGACGCGGGGAACCGGCGCGCGGCGCAGGCGGGTCTTGACCGCTTGAAGTTCCAGGTAGGCGATGCAAGCAATCTGGTCGGAGTCGACGACCGGTCGTTTGATCTGACCGTCTCCATCTTCGGCGCGATGTTCGCCCCCAGACCCGTCGATGTCGCCCGGGAGATGGTGCGGGTTACCAAGCCGGGCGGACGCATCGTGATGGGCAACTGGATCCCGGGCGATCCGACCTTCGTCTCGCAGGTGCTCAAGATCAGCTCCGCGTTCACGCCGGCGCCCCCGGAGGGGTTCGTCAGTCCGATGACCTGGGGCGTGGAGGACCACGTTGCCGAACGATTCGGCCAGGCCGGCGTGCCGAGGGAAAAGCTCTCCATGGTCAGGAACACCTTTCGGTTCACGGCTCCGGACAAGAGCCCGGAACAATTCATCGACGTATTCCGGCGGTACTACGGACCGACCATGAATGCCTTCGAAGCGGCGCGCGCGAACGGGAGAGAGGACGAGCTCCACGGTCGACTCCTGGAACTGGCGAAGTCGCAGAACAAGGGCGAAGCCGGCGGCACGACGCTCGACGCCACCTTCCTGCGCGTCACCGCGTCCTTGTGACCACGTTGGTAGGCGTCGCCCCCTGAGATCCGGGAGACCCGGACACCTCGGGTTCGGCTCGTGAAGTCGTGAAGTACGCGAAACAGGCACGAGTTCTTCCACTTCACGACGCGCCGTCGAATTCGTTCGCGATTCCGTGCCGCCCACGGGCCGAGCGAATTTCCGGCTTTCCCCCCGGGGCGCCATTGCCTATACTCGCCGCGATGGAACATCTGCGGGCGGTACGCGAGCGGGTCCGAAAGGGCCTCCAATCGACGCCCGCGCTGCGGAACGCGCTTTCGGGCGCCGTCGATCGGGGGATGTACGCCCGATACCTGACGAACGCGTTCCACTACGCGGGCCACAGCCCGAAAGTGATGGCGATTGCGGCCGCGCGTTGCATGGACCGCCAGCCCGACCTCGCGGCGTACCTCCTCCACCACGCCAACGAGGAGCGGGGGCACGATTTGTGGGCGCTCACGGATCTCGCCGACCTCGGCGTGGACGAGGCGACGACGCGCGCGTCTGCCCCCGTCACGTCATGCGCCGCGATGATCGGCTTCGTCCACTATGTCGCCGGCGTCGCGAACCCGGTCGGCCTCTTCGGGTGGATGTACGTGCTCGAGGCGGTGGGCGAGGATTTGGGGACCGTGCTCGCGAAGAAACTGGAGGTGGCCATGCCGGGTGGGCTCCGCCACCGGTTCGTCGCTGGTCACGGCGTCGCGGACGTCGGGCACACCCATGAGATCGAGGAGCAGATCCAAGCCCACGTGCGGACGGACGAGGACCGACGCGACGTCGATCGCGTCGCCGACGTGGTCGGCGAACTCTACGTGCGGATGTTCCAGGAAATCGGGGAGCCGGCGGTCGCGTGAGCCTCTCCGTCGGCCGAGCTTTGACGGCACAAGAGCGCGAGGACGTGTACCGATTCCGGTACCGTGTCTACGTCGAGGAACTCGGGCTCTCGCCGCCGGGCGCGGACGCGACGCGTCGCACACTGAACGATCCCCTCGACGACGTCGCGGTCTCGTTCTTCCTGAAGGACGGCGGCGAGATCGTGGGTTCGCTCCGTGTCGTGACCCTCGACGAGGTGCCCGACCCGTCCGCGCTCGTCCACAAGTTCGGGCTCGAGCCCGCGATCGAGGCGTTCGGCATGTCCGCGATCGGTACGACGAGCCGGTTCATGCTCGACCCGCGGCTGCGCCACGGCACCGCCGTCTTTCGCCTCATGGAGGCGGCGTTCGAGGGATTCCCGGGGAAAGACGTCCGCCTCAACTACGGCGACTGCAGTCCGCACATGGTGCCGCTCTACGAGCACCTGGGCTACCGCCGCTACACGCGCGCTTACAACGACACCGCCTACGGTTTCAAGGTCCCCATCCTGATGCTCGTGCGCGACCGAGTGCGCTTCGAGCGCGTGCGCTCGCCGCTCGGACGTCTGGCTGCGAGGCGCCCCGACGACGCCGAGGCCCGCGCCTGGTTCGAGCGCACGTATCCGGACTACGTCGGCCTCGAGAGCGCGTCGGTTCTCCCCGAAGGAGTATTCTACGACCTGTTGTCCTCGCGCGTGTCCGTCGACCCGCTCCACGCGCTCCGACCCCTCCACGGGCTCGACCGCGCCGAGGCCGAACTGCTCCTCGCCGACGCGACGACCGTCAAGGCGGCTCCCGGCGACCGCATCGTGCGCCAGGGCGAGCGCGGTGACGCGCTCTACGTGCTGCTCTCGGGCATCGCGGAAGTCTCGCTCGACGAGGCGCCCGAGACGCCGGTGGCGGTCCTCGGCGCCGGCGACCCGTTCGGCGAGATCGGCTTCCTGACCGACGAACCCCGCACGGCGAACGTCGTCGCCCGCGCGCCCTGCGAAGTCCTCGTGCTGTCAGGTTCCTTCTTTCAGCGGTTCATCGCGAAGGAACCTGCCGTCGCCGCGAAGGTGCTGCTCAACCTCTCGCGGGTCCTTGCAAGCCGCCTCACGCTCACGACCCGCCGTCGTCACGGCGAGCCGCGGCCGGCCTGACCGCCCCCGCCGCGAGCGCCGACTGCATCCACCGCGGTCGCGACTTCGATTCGGGTGTCTCGGGAGTGCCCGGGCTCGCAGTACTCGGGTGGGGACCGCCTGCCCGTCCTGGCCACCCTTCGTCCCCCGAGCCCCTGGAGCCCCGTCGTGCGCCCGTCCCCCCACGCTCTGCTTCGTGCCCTCGCTCTGTTCTCCATCACCGTCCCCCTCTGCGCGTGCGGCGGGGGCGGCGGGGCACCCCCGGGTCCGCCCTCGGTGTTCGGTTTCGCCCCCGGCCCGACCACCACGATCACCGTCAGTGCGCTCTACCCCGGGCCGCCGCACACGCTCAAGGACATCGAGCTCGCCGACGCGAACGACGACGGGACGCAGGATCTCGGCTACGTCGCCACGACCGGGTCGCTCAGCGTCTATGTCGTCGAGTCCATGCGCGGGCTCGGGAACGGCTCCTTCGGAGCGGTCGATTCGAGCGGGCCGTACGTGAGCGGCGAATTCCCGCTGCTGGCGGTGGGCGACGTCATGGGACCGGGCGAACAGGGGTTCGCCCTCGGGAACCTGCAGAGTCTCAACGCCTCCACCGGCGAGTTCACGTCGCGCGTCTCCACCATCGGTTTCCGCACGACCGGCGGCACGACCTCGCAGGTGGGCGGGACCGACTTCGTGTCCGCCTTCATGCGGAGCCTTGCGGTGGGCGACTGGAATGGCGACGGCATCGACGACGTGGGCATCACCGACGGCCAGACCAACCGTGTGGTCACCTGGCTCTCCATCGGGGAGAGCGCCATCGGGCAGGCCGTGCCGACGCCGCTGCCGCAGGGTCCCAACCGATGGGGCTCGCGGCGGCGGACTGGGAAGGTGACGGCGACGACGACCTGTTCGTCGCGCTGTTCACCGGGTACGCGACCTTCACCGGACCTCTGGCCAACACGGTCGTTCCGCTCCCCACGAACCACCTCCTGATCGACCCCGTCACAGGCGACTTCGACGGCGACGGAACGGCCGACGTCGCCGGCATGCTGGTCGACGGCGGTACGACGCTGAAACTGTTCTTCCTTCGCGGGTTGGGCGACGGCACCTTCGCGGGCCTCGTGCCCTCGACGCTGCCTGCTGACGTCACGTACTCCAATTTCGACGTCCCGCACATGCACGCCGGCGACTTCGACGGGGACGGTCGCACCGACCTCGCGTTCGTCGTTCCCAACGCCGACCGTACGTACGTCTACCTGGGCTCTGCCACGGGCGCATTCACCCTCTTCGCGGACACGGACTTGGAGGGCGGCGGCAACCACGTGCTGGGCGTGGGCGACGTGGACGGCGACGGCGACCTCGACTTGGTCGTCGCCGACACGACCACGCTGGTCGTGAAGACGCTGCTCAACCAAAGGTAGTGAGCGCGTGGCTGCGTCGACGGCGTAAGGAAAATGGGAATAGGGAGTCGTATCGCCCCCCCGGCCCGCCGTACGGGGACCGATCCGGTACGCGGGGAGGCTCCCGTCGGGTCGCGGGGTTCCGTCGGATCGCGGGGCGCCCCGTTCCCGCCCCGGCCCTGTTCGTGCCGGATCCGCATTCCCCTCCGGACGCACCTCCCCCATCCACCGCGGTCGCGTCTTCGACTCGGGTGCGCTCGGCGTCGCCTTCGGATCCATCTCAGCCGGTGGTCGGCGGCCGGCGGTCCCCGCGCATCGAACGGCGACTTGAGCCCCGCCTGGCTCCGATGCGCGCGGAGCGGCTCGGGGTCGTCGTGTCGTCACTTCCCGGAGGGGGGCGGTGGCCAGACGAGGCGCTTTTCGGTTACGAATCCAGCCGCGCCGGGCAGTTGGGCCAGCGGGATCTTCCGATAGTGGAACTCGTCGCCCTCTCCGATCCACCAGAGCTCGAAATTCTCCAGCGCCCTGAGCCCGCCGGCGAGCTCTGCGCCGATGGTGTGTCCGGGCGGTAGGGAGGAATGCGCTGATTGGTTCGTCAGGACACGGCTTCTTGCCCAGAGAATGGTCTTCGGATATCCGGCCTCGCGGGAGCCCGAAATCCGGGCCTCGAGCCGGGTCGTCCAGACCCCCGCCGCACTCACTTGCGAGACCACCTCCACCCGATTCACGCTTCCGGGGCTCTCCGCTTCGGCGACGGGGGCCTTCGCGACGAGGTCCATCACCTGCTCGAGTTGGGTGGCGACGGCTCTGCGCATGACTTCGACCTGCGTCGGCGTCGGCTTGGCTGCCCCGCGCGGCTCGTCGTCCCACTCCACGCCGATCCACGTGTGTTGGAAGACGCCGAATATGCCGACGGCGCTCGGGCCGCGGGGTCGAAGGAAGAGTCCGGGACCCGGTAGCCGCTCGTACTCTTCATCCCACTTCGTGTTCGCTGTTTGCAGAGCGAGCATCCTCCGAAGGCCCCTGTGCAGGCTCGCATGCGCCCGGCCTGCACCGTCGAACCCGCGAACCTCGATTCCCAGGCGAAGCCCCTCCGCCTCCAAGCGCTTTCGTACGCTCTCGTCCGCATAGGCATAATCGAAGCGGACCTCCAATACGCCGCGTCCCTTCGAAGCGTCGTCGTAGGGACGCACGGTTCGCACGCGCAGGTCCCCGCGGGCATCTTTCCATTCGCGGGGCATCGCCGGCATGCCGCGGAACGGCGCATCGATCCCGTCGGTCGGGAACGGGACGGGTGACGCGGGCGCGGGATCTTCCGCGCGTACCGACCGCGCCCCGCACACGAGGGCTACCAGCAGTGCCGCGAACCTGGACATTCTGAGCTGTTTTGTTTTCGAGTACTCGACACACCCACCCGCGGGGCCGGTCGGCCCGAGACTTCCGTCGCGGCCCCCCGGTGGACCTTGACGGGTTGGAATCCAAGCGCCGGCGCCAGCAAGTCTACGACCATCGGCTCGTCGTGACGCCTCATCCAACGATCCTACCCTGTGCCTCACCAAGAATGCTACCGAGCGTCAACTCGACCCGAGCGAGCCCGTGGGGCAAGCGAGGCTCGAGTTGACGCTCTCGAGGACTTCTCGATCGTCGGCACCCCCGATACCCGAGTCCTGCACCCGAACGAAGTCGATGTCCTGCCGCCGGCGAAGGACGTATATCTGGCGGCGGCCTGCGCCCAGGGTCTCGCGGTGCGCCGGGAAAACGAAACGCGATGGAGTTCGCAGGGATTCCGAGAGCGCCTTCTGCG
>JANNRO010000349.1:0-6210 GCA_031401505.1 Planctomycetia bacterium | reverse complement strand
TGGCCCCGCCGCCGTCACGCCCGAATCCGACCCCGCCAATCGCGACGTGGAACCCGGACTTCCCATCCGCAGCCGAAGAGACTTCGACGCTCATGTCGAGCTCGACGACCTGAACCGCAGGGAGCCCGCGGGACGTCGTCGGATTGATCGACGCGGCGCCCGTGTACCCTGCGGGAGCGAACACGGGAGGGTAGATCTTCTGCGTATCCTCGACGCCGTTGATCATCTGAAGCAATACGTCGCGCACGAACTCCTGGACGTTCATCTGCTCTCCCGACTGGTGTGGCGGCATTCTCGTCAGCGGCGGAGGTGCGGGGCGAGGGCGGCCTCGATGGTGGCGACCATCGCACGTACCTGATCGTCGACCTTCTCGCCCTCGACTCCGATTGCGAAGCGGGACATCTCTTCCGACGTGGGCTCG
Source organism: Planctomycetia bacterium (assembly GCA_031401505.1). Taxonomy (GTDB): domain Bacteria; phylum Planctomycetota; class PLA2; order PLA2; family JAEUHO01; genus JANNRO01. Next base: position 5,789 of record JANNRO010000349.1, on the reverse strand, counting down.
TCGACGGTTCCGGTACCCTTGTACATGGCCCGATCGATCGAAATCCGCAACAGCACGGCGAGCCGTTCTAGGCCATCGAATGTCTTCGCAACTTCCTCGCCGAGGACGGCGTACACCTCACGGTGCGCGGCGACGACTGGGCTCAGTGCTTCTCCGATGCGCTCGTAGTAAGAGCGCGCGTCGATTCCCCGATTCGTGTAGTCGGTCACCGGATTGGCAATTTCTCGCGCGACGCGGAAGCGAGTCACAATCAGGCTGTCGCCGAGGGCTGTCACTGCCTTGACACCGGCGCGAGCCGCGTCGTAGGCGCCCTGGCCTCGAACTTGGTGGCGCCATGTAGTCAGACCGACGTAGGCGAGAGCGACGCCGACGAGGACGCCGAAGGTCTGGGCGAGGGCCATCCAGTCTTGAAACGAGAGTTTGGCGAGTGCGAAGCTGGCGATCATCGTTCCTCGGCGGCTACGCGAAGTGCGCGGGGGTCTTGAAGCGGACCCGGTGTGCCGTCGCCCGCCCTGACCCGTCGCCGTACCCTACGAGTCGTCCCCCGGGGTCGTCAAGACGCGTTCGTGTCGCCGTCGCGAGTCCGATCGTCGCTTGACGCCCGGAGGTGCCGAGGGACGCTCGTTCCGACCGCCCTTCGGTCTCCACCGAGACTCAACGCGGCGCGACGCTCGGCGCCGGGCCCCGTCGCGTCACCATCGGATCGAGTTCGGCCGCGAGTTCGGGATCGATGGCGCGCAGCGCCTCGTTCTCTCTTGCCGCGGCCGCGGGGTCGCCGGCTTGAAGTCGAACTCGCACGAGATACCCGCGTACGACCGCGACGCGAGGCGCGAGGCGGATGGCCTTCTCGAGGAGCGGGATCGCTTCGGTCGTCCGGCCGGTTCCCGCGTATGCCCAGCCGAGATTCGTGTTCGCCGACGCGCTCTCGGGGGTCGCGCGCAGTGCTACTTCCAGGAACGGAACCGCCTCCGACGCTCTGCCCTGTGCCAGAATCGTCGTCCCGACGAGGAACTGGGCGTCGCCGTCCTGCGGTGACGCCGCGAGCGCTGCCCGAGCCTCGCGCTCCGCTTCGACGTGACGGTGTAGACGGTAGAGCGCGAGGGCGGCGCGCGCGTGCGTACCGGCGTCGCCGGGATCGAGGCGGCTTGCGTCGAGTAGCGAGGGCACTGCGTCGGCGTACCGGCCGAGGTGGCCGGCCAGGTCTCCGAGGCATCGAGGGCGCCATGCCTGGTTCGGATTCGCCGCGACGAGCGCCCGAATCCTGGCGATCGCCTCGTCGGTCCGTCCGAGGGCGACGAGCGAGGAAGCTAGGAGGTCGCATGTTCCCCCGGCGTAGACCGGGCGGTCCATCACCCGGGGGAGCAGGCGCTCACAGGCGCCGAGCGTCTTGCCGAACTCCTTGCGGCGGTACGCGTGAGTTGCATCGTCGTAGTCGTTCTGAATCCGAACCTCGGGCTCTACCGCTGTCCGTGCGCCCCAGTCAGCGATCGCCTCAAAGCGCCCGGCTGCCAGCGCTCGCACGAAGCGGGCGGGAATCGCACCGAATCGATCCTCCACCTGCCCGCCGCCCTGAGCGGCGACTCCGACGACGCGGCCCTGGTCGTCGAAGAGCGGACAACCGCTTGCGCCGGGGCCGAGCGCGCCACGGATATGAAAGACATGGCCGAATCGCGTCGACGTCGACTCGTTTCCCTCGACTCTGACACGCGTTACCGTCTGCGCGCGAAGGTCCGGGCTCCCGACGGCCGTTAGGACGTCGCCCGCTCGCGGCTCCGCGTCCGCGAGGACCAGCGGTTGGATTCCGTCCAGCGCGTCAATCGCGAGCAAGAGCAGATCGTGCTCGGGGACATCGGCCCACACGCCGCGAACCGGTGCCTGGCGGCCATCGCCGAGACGAAACGACACCGACGTCATGCCGGCGAGGACGTGTCGGCACGTCACGAGCTTGTCGGGCGCGAGTAGAAAACCCGTCCCACCGCCGCCCTTGGAGGGGCTCGACCAGCCGACGAGGGTGACCACCGCGGGGTTTTCGACGACCGTAGCGTCACGAACCGGTTGGATGAGACCGCGACCGCGGCAACCCGAAGTCGAAGCGGCCGCCAGAATTGCCAGGCTCGCCAGGAGTTGCCGTCGGTTCATGTCGCGGTCCGGGTCGCCTCGCCGACAAGTCTAGGCGCATCCCGGGGATCTGTCCGACGATCCGGGGATCCCAGAGCACCGCGCCGCGTTTGCGCGCGATGGCGGGGTTCGCGCGCCACGGCCACTCCACGGCGGCGCTCGCGAGAATACGCCTGGGCGACCTGCTGGCGCGCCGTCGCTGCTTCTCGACTGGAGGCGCAGCGCCCGCGACGACGGTTGCTCCTCGGGTGACGATCGACCCGAGTCCGCTCGTAGGCATGTGACTCCGGCGTCAGTCGTTACCCCGATCGGGCGCCACCGATTCCCCGACAAGGCTCTGGGCCTCATTCACGGCATCCTGAAGCGATCCTCCCGTCTTCCGGTCGAGCATCTTTACGATGCCCCGAGGTCTGCATATTGAATGAACGCCGCGCTCTGAGCAATGGCGCGCGTCATCTCCGGGGCGGTCTGGTGTGCAACGCCCCACTTTTCCGGCAGACCTCCGCTACACGAATTGGCCTCACGGGAGATTGGGACAATGCGGAGATACTCAAATCCCGTCGCCCGAGCCATTCTTCGATTCAATACATGGTCCAAGACGATGTTGGCGATCGATTCGTCAGGGAATGCCTCGGCATACGCCTCCCGGTAGCGTCTGTAGTCCACGTGGACCCAGACCTGGCGCGGACGGTGAAGGATTGCAGCCTCCTTGAGCGCCCAAATGGGCAGACGAAGATTCAACTCGGGCGGACCGTATGCATGTACGAGCAGTGCCCGATCCGGGGCCACATGGTGCGACACGGGGGCCACCTGGCCGATGTACGTTTCAACTGCCGCTATGCTTCGGGCAGCGACGGGAACCAGGCAACACTTTGGCAGTCCGTACCTGCTCAGCGCCCGCGACTTCGCGGCCACATCGATCTGTCCGCGGGTCATGTGTTCTCGCCGTTCGACGGCCGGCCATTCTGACACGATCGCGGCGAGAGCGCCGCCGCCTACGCGAGTCGGTCATCCCGTTGTGCCCGCGCCCTGCTTGGACGGCGGTCCGGACTGGGTGACCCGGCGCGGATGGGCGAGAACCGCGGCCCGACGCCTCGGCACTGCCGGTCAAGGTGGCCCGCGACGAAGCCGTTGCTGCGGCCTCGATCGCGGGCGCAGTTCGCGCGGCGGGCGAGTCCGCGAGCGCACTTCGGTAGTCGACTTTCAACACTTCGGTACTCTGCGGCAACAGGTAGTTGTGAACGCCGATCGCCCGCCCCCGCCGCCTCTCCTGGAGCCCCTTCTCACGCAAGCGATCTGGCTTCGGGGCCTCGCGTGCGCTCTGGTCCGGGATGCCGACGCGGCCGACGACCTCGCCCAGGACGCGTGGGTGGTCGCGATGAGGAGTCCGGCCCCGGTGGGCGTTCCGCCCCGGGCATGGCTCGCGGGGATCGTGCGCAACCTCGCACGCGTGCGAATCCGCAGTTCAGCCCGACGGGCGGCACGCGAGAGCAGGGCTGCGACACCCGAAGCGCTCCCCGGCGCCGACGAACTCGCCGAACGTCTCGACGTGCAGCGGCGGCTTGCCGCGATGGTCGCGGAGTTGCGCGAGCCGTTCCGCTCGGTGGTCCTGCTTCGCTACTACGAGGGGCTCGACTCCTCCGAGATTTCACGTCGGCTCGGCGAGCCACCGGGCACGGTTCGCTGGCGGTTGAAGCAGGCGCTCGACGAACTTCGCGGGCGGCTCGATGACGCCAACGGCGGCGATCGGCGCCGGTGGGCGATGGCGCTCGCGCCTCTCCCGGAGCGTGCGATCCCGACGTCGGCACCGCCGTCGGAGGTCGCGTTCCCATTGCTGATCCAGGGAGTCGCCATGACATTCGCCTCGAAGCTCGTCGTCACCGGTGTGGCCGTCGTCCTGTTCGGGGCCGGTGGATTCTGGCTCGCGAACGGGCGCGAGACTCCCGTGACCGCCAACGAGGGAGCGGCTCCCGCACACGCCCCGATCGACGAGCGCGCCGAACTCGCGCACCAATCGAATTCGACGGCCCTCGCCGTGTCGCCTGTCTCGAGCGCGATGCGCGTCGATGACCCGAACTCGAAGGTGACCGCGACGGCGACCGACGTCGGCGGGGCGCGTGTCGTCGGCCGCCTCGTCGACACCGCCGGTCGTCCGGCGACAAATGCCTCGATCCGCGTCGGCGGCACCGGTCGTCCGAGCCCGACCGGACTGGACGCTCGATTCTCGATCGACCTCCCCGTAGCGAGAGACGTCGAGTCGATCACGCTCGAAGTGTCTGCGCGTGGGTGCGCGATGCGTCTCTTCCACCGGAGGTTCACGCGCGGCACGACGACCGATCTCGGGGACATCCCGCTCGCGCCCGGCGTGGCGGTGACCGGGCACGTCGTCGACGACCTGGGCGCACCCGTGCCCGCTGCGTGGATCGTCGTTGCGTCACAACCGGTCGAGAATGCCGACGAGAAGGGATGGCCTTCGGCCGCCGCACCTCCCGTTTCACGCCGGGAGATCTTCCTCGGTCCGGATGGGACTCCGAGCTCGATGCTCGAGCCCTCTCCCTACGGCCCTACGTTCGTGGCCGACGCCGACGGTGCGTTCCAACTCGACAGCATTCCCGTCGGCGGACGGTCGCTCTTGCGAGTGGGTGCGATGGGCCATCGGCATGCGTCCGTCGTCGTCACCGCGGATGCGGGCCATGATCCGGGTCACTTGCGCATCGTCGTTCCGCGTCTCACGACCGACGAGGGGATCGAAGGCCGCGTGCTCGCGCCCGACGGGTCTCCAGCGGCGAACTGCGAATTCCTCGTGAACTTCGCGGGCGGGTCCATCGAAGGGGACTCGATGGCCCGAACCGACGCGACCGGGCGGTTTCACCTCGAGACGCTCGACGAGACGATCTACTCAGTTCGCGTGGCCGACGCGGCGCGGGGGTGGATTTCCCCGGTTGTGGGCGACCTGCGTCCCGGACGTCGGGGTGTCGATGTGGCGACCCGTATCGCCCGCACGCTGCGAGTCGCCGCTCGGACAAGCGGCGGGCGAGCGATTGACGCGTTCACGTACGAGGTGACGCTCGAACTCGGGGCGCTGCGCTCGGGTGAGTCGGGGGTTGCGACCGCAACCACTCCGGGGCGCTTCCTCGAGCCCGTCGGGCAATTCACGCTGTCCACGCAGGCGCCCGGATTCGCCGTCACGACGCTCGAGCATCTCGATCCCGCGTCGATCAGCGATATGGTGAATATCACGCTGAGGCCGCTGCCGGACTGGCGCGGCGTCGTGCGCGCGTCGGGTCGCCCGGTAGCCGGAGCCGAGATCTCAATCCATCGCGCCGTCGATCCGGGGCACGTGATGTTCACGAAGGAGTTTCCGCTCACGAGACAGGAGGAGGCCGCAGCACGCGCGACGACCGACGCCGACGGAGAGTTCCGGGCGACCCTTCGGGAGAAGGGGCGGTACCTCGTTCGGGCGACGGCCCGGGGATTCGCCCCCGGCGAGTCGGCGGTCTTTGAGGTTGACCCCGAGTCCGGAGGACTGTTGCCGCCGGTCGAACTCGGACGGGGGGGAGCGATCGAAGGGACGGTACGCACGGGTGGGAAGCAGCCGCCGGACGGGCAACTCGTGGGCGCCGCGGGCGGCGATGGCGGGGTGTGCACGACGAAGGCCACAGCCCGCGGCG
>JANNRO010000348.1:0-5941 GCA_031401505.1 Planctomycetia bacterium | reverse complement strand
CCCCGATCGGCGGGACTGGGAAGTGCGCAACTACGGTCATGCACCGGGCCCCTACGGCCCGCGGTCCTCCGCCGGCGTCGTGACGTTGACCGGCGTCGAGGGGGCCGACGCATTGCCGCCTCGATCGAGCGCCACGACCGTGACGGCGTAGGTCGTCGCGGGCGCGAGCCCCGCGAGGAAGAAGCGCGTCTCGTCGGTGACCCCGACCAGCACGCCGTCCAACGAGACGAGATAGCCCGCGACGCTCGACGGATCGGTGACCGGCGCCCATTGGACGTGGGCCCGCGACGCCGAGATCGCACGCCGCGAGAGCGACGACGGGGCCGGCGGAGCGGCCGCATCGACGGACGCGGTACCCGCCGCCAAATCGATGCGGAGCGCCGTCGGCTTCGTGATCGTCCGCGTGCCCGCGTACGCGCCGACGCCCGTCTTCGTGACCGAGATCGCGAACGGACTCTCCGACGTGAAGGCCGGGCCGTTGGCGATGCGCGTCGCGACGACGGTTCCGACCGAGAGGCCCGCCGCGTCGGTCGTCCCCGTGTAGGCGAGCACGCCCGCGGTGTCGCGCACGGTGACCGATGCACCCGCGACGGCGAGGCCTGCGCCGTCGACGACCGCGAGCGTCAGCGACCACTCCCGCGTCGCGGTGTAGGGGCCCGGCGCGTTCCATTGATCGACCGCCGTGACGTCTTCGGTCGTGATCGCGTCCAGCACGCGATGGCCGGGTGCCGATGCGGCATCGCTGGTGTCGAAGTATTCGAAGAGGAAGGGGTGGGCCGGGCCCTGCGAGAGATCGCGCCGCCACGCGTTGCCCGCGAACACGCCCCCGTGGGCCGAGCCCCAGGCGCGGTCGATCGCCCGATCGGTCGCCGTGAAGACGTTGCCCCGGACGACGATGTCGCTCGTCCCGGCGGCCGGACCCGACGACCACTCGACCGCGTGCGCCCGGTACTTGGGCGTCAACGCCTTCGCGACGAAGCGGTTCTTCTCGATCCGCACGCCCGTCGCGGTCTCGACGTCGATGTCGAGGCAGCGCACCTCGGCGTGGGTGTCGTCGGCGACTCCCGTCACCGCGTTGCGCGTCACGAGCACGTTCTTCGCCCCCTCGAGCTTGATCCCGTGCACCCAGTGGTAGTCGGGGTACTCGGCGTTCGGCTGGTCCATCACGTCGATCCGGTTGTCGTGGCAGAGCGCCCCCTCGGCGTGGCCGTCGGTGCCGTCCAGATGGACGCCCCGCGACTCGCCCGACAGCTCGTTCTCGAAGAGGTCGGTCGACGGCTTGTAGACGCCGACCATGTAGCCGTTGGCGTAGCGCGCCTTCGTGCCGACCACGCGGTTGTGGTGGACCAGCGACTCGCCGACCGTCGTGTTCCCCTGAACCTTGATGCCCCACTGCGGGCTCGAGAAGATGCGGTTCTGGTCGATTTCGAGGCTCTTCGTGCATCCCTCGACGTTGATCGCGGCGACGCCCGGGTACGTGCGGTTCGTGACCACCTGCGTGTCGCAATGGATCGAGCAATGGTCGATGCGCTGATCGCCCGTCAGGTTGTCGGCGATGACGAGGCCGTCGGCATCGGAGCCGCGGACCGTGACGTTCAAGTGCGTCAACCGCACGTCGTGCGCGCCGCGGAAGAAGACGCCGTGGCGCGCGTTCCCCGTGCCGACCCCTTCGACGATCGTGCCGTTGCGCACGGTAGTCTTGCCCGAGTTGTAGAGGAACTCGGAGTAGACGCCGTGACAGGTGCCCGACCCCGTCCCGTACGTGACGGTGCGGCCGCCGAGGTCGAACGTGATGTCCCTGGCCGAGATCGTGAACGCCGTGCCCGTCGCCGACACGTCGGCGGTCAGCAGATAGGTGGCGCCCGCGACGCTCAAGTTCGCGGGGCCCGAAATCGCGATCGTGTTGCCCGGCGTCGTGAACGCGGTTTGAGGCACGCGGCACGCGACCCCGTAACCGAAGGGCGACGTGACGCCGCCCCGAACGACCGCGACCGCGAACTGGAGGGTGCGCCCGCCCTCGAGTCCGGCGAGGCGGATCGTCTCGGGCGCACCGGCCGCGGCGGGCGTGGTCGCATGCGCGACCGGTGTCGCCGCCGCGAAGTCGGCGTCGGTCTCGATGTGGCGCACGCGCGAGCGCACGAGATAGGTCGTCGCGGCGGGGGTCGGTGCGGTGAAGCGCAGGTCGACGGTTCCCGGCGTGGCGCCCGGTGTGGCCGAGAGATCGGTCAATTCAAGGATCGGAGCCACGGGCACGATCGGAGGCCCTCCCCCGCCGCCCCCTCCCGGTAGTCCGCCCCCGCCGCCTCCACCACCGCCACCGCCTCCACCGCACGAGACGCCCGCGAACACGAGGCAGGCGGCCGAGAGGGCGCGACGCAAGGCGGACCTTTGACTGGCGAGAAATGTCGCCTTCGGGGGTGCAACGATCGGGTGGGGGCCGAGCGGACCGGAGGAGAGGGTGGGATTCGTCATGGTCGGGGTCGAACCAATCAGGATAGCCCCGCCCGCACCGGAGGCGGTGCCCGCCCGACCCTCGGTGCGATTCCCCCTTGCGCCCGGTCGTTCCCTCTGGAACATTCCTTCTGCATCGGTTGGGCACTTGCGCCCGCGGCGACGCGCCGGGGGACTGGAGACTCCATGAATTGCGCTCGGTCACTGCTGACGACGATTTCCCTGCTGGGCGCGGTGGTCCTCGCCGGCGGTTGCGCGGACAGGCGCACCGTCTATCTGTACGGCACGCCCGGCGGCACGGCGTCGTACGCGACGACGGCCCCGACGTACGCGCCGGCAACCGCCGCCGTCGGTCGGACGGTCGCGCAGGCCCCCGGCTGCCCGCCGCCCTGCCCGCCCCCGCCCCCCCCGTGCCCGCCGCCGCCGTGCGCCCCGCCGCCCCCCCCGTGCGGGCTCCCGTGCGAGCTCGGCGTAAGCGATTGGCACGTCCGCGCCGTCGCCGGATTCCCGTTCTATGGCGGCACCGATCCGGGCGAGGGGTGCTTCTACTGGGGCTTCGACGTAGGGACCACCCGGTGCAATTGCGTCGGGTTCGACGCGTTCTACCGCTCGACGCAGTGCGACGACGAGCCCGGCGAGACGTCCCCCGGCACCTCGCCGACTGCACAGGCGGCGACCCGCGTGATCGCGGCCGAGTTCGATCGAAACGGGTACGGAAGCGACGGCGGCAAGATCCAGTGGGTGGGCGTCAAGGCCACGTACCAAAAGTCGTTCGGCGGGTCGAATTTCTACGGCTACGGCGGCGTCGGCCCGGAGTACTTCTGGACCGAGAACTACCTCGACGACGACAGTGGCATCGGCGGGTTCGCGGAGTTGGGCGTCGGGTGGCGCTTCGCCTCGTGGGGCGCGCTTCGCGCCGGCGTCGACATTCACGGCGACAGCACGTCGGTCACGCGCAAGGCGGTGTCCGACTCGGGCGACAGCCGATTCCTGTGGACCGTCGCGCCCATCATCGGCCTCGAGTTCGACTTCTAAGTCGCGTCGAAATCCTGGCCTTTCAGGGCGGCTGCACCGAACGGTGCGGCCGCCTTTTCTTTTTCGGGGAATTTCGGTAGGGTTCGCCCGATCGACCCGCGTTCAGTCAAATGGACGTCAGTCGACACGGCACAACGCGCAGGCGTCCGCGCGGCCCGAACGGGCGCCCGTGGCCGAGTGCCGGACCGGTCGGCGATCGAGCGCAACCTCCGATGTGGCAAGGGCTTGAGACGGCATTCGCCGCGGCAGCGATCGATTGTTTTTCACCGAATCCGAGAGCGGCGCGGCAGTTGCTTTTGGCCGGTGGGTTCATCTACGCAGGCAGCTTGGGAGTGACCGAAGTCATGTCGAATCGACGTTTTTCCGCGTGGGGTCTTCCCGCGTTCGCACTTCTCCTCGCGTCGTGTGGCGGCGGGGGTGGGTCGAACTCGGAAACATCCGCAGGGCCGACGGCCCTCCCGCAGCAAGTGGGAGTGCCCCCGCAGTTGACGGGGTTCTTCGGCCTGCCCGACGCGCAAGCGATCCATGGCGAGTCGAACAGCGGCGTGTTCCTCGACCTCATCTCGGATCCGAGCCGCTCCGAGTCGATCAAGCAGCCGTCGCACTACACGATCATCGTCCCGGCGGGCAAGACGAGCCTGCGCGTGTTCGTGTTCGACGGCAACTGCGAAGGCCTGTGGGACCAGAACCGCGTCGCGTACGGGGCCGGCGGCGTCCTCGTCGGCGACGGATCGGCCGTCGAGTATCGACTCTCGACCGACGGAACCGGCGCCTCGCAGCAGGTCGCGCTCGGCGAGTCGCCTCGGGCGGCGCAGGGCGTCGGCGTCACGAAGGTGTTGAACCAGGACGACCAGTGGGAAGCACTCTATGACGGCGCCCTCCCGGGTGCGGCCGCGGCGCTGCGCCCCGACGGCAGCCATCGCTACGCGCTCGACGTGAAGTACGTCGTCGACGCGAACGACGTGATCAACGGCTACAAACTCGCGGTGGACGGCCGCATCCAGATCACGCCGGCGGCCGGCGCCGCGACGGTGATCGGCGGGTTCATCGGTGGCGTCGTCGACTCGCGCGAGATGCTCTTCTCGCCCGCTCCCGACCCCCTGTACCCGAATCTCTCGTATGCGGTGTCGCGCGACTACTACCCCAATCTCCTGACGCCGACGCAGGCGTTCAGCGATTCCTGCACCAACTCGGCGACGTTCAAGCCGGCGGTGCGCTTCCCCGCGCCCAACGCGTTCACGAACACCTACAACGGAACGTTCGACGTTCCGATCGATTTGATTCCCGACTTCGCGAGCGGACAGACGTGGGCCAACTTCGTCGCGGGTCTGATCCTCGAAGAGGGTGACGCGGACGACGCCTTCGACACGCTCCCGGCGACGCCCGCGGGCACGCAGACCCCGGGCATTCCGTCCGACGACGGCCAGCCCTTCCCGATCGGAAACCCGACCCGAAACAGCACCGGCTACCGTCTCCCCGTCGCGGCCGCGCCGTCGGTTGCGGGCAGCCCGTGGCTCGAGGTCATCGATCCGGCGGGCAACGTCGTCTCGACGCGTCGCGATCTGTCGGGCAACGTCAACCAGGCGCCTGCCGGAGGCACGGGTGGCTCGCAGGGCTGGGAGCCGATCCAGATCCCGTCCAACTACGTGTTCGATCCCGCGAACGTCACGTGGAAGTTGCGCATGCACAACCTCGACGCGCGCAACACGTGGTTCGTGCGCTCGAACGTGAAGCAGTTCGACACCCCGACGGGCGAAATCGGCGACCGCGTCTGGGTCGACAAGCTGAACGAGTGCGACGGCGTCCAGGGCGCCGTCGGTGCCGGCGCCGACGATGAGCACGGGGTCAACGGCGTCTCCGTGACCCTCTATCAGGATGTCGGCGGCGTGCTGACCCCGGTGACGCCGCCCTCGGGCGCCACGTGGACGAATCCGCAGTTGACGCACAACCTGCCCGCGGGTGGCGCGTTCGACAGCCCCGCCGGCGCGTTCGGCAACCCCGGCTACTACCTGTTCGACGTCCTTCCGATCCCGGTCACCGGCGTGACGTACGTCGTCAAGGTCGACGACTCGAACTTCCTCGCCGGCGGTCCGCTCGCGGGCTACACGAAGACGTTCCCCGCGACGAACGCGGGCACGACCACGCTCACGCTCAACCCGATCAAGAACAGCGACCACTCGCTCGACTTCGGGTACTGCCGGACCGAGAGGCCGGGCAGCATCGGCGATCGCGTCTGGGTCGACCAGTTGAACGTGTGCGACGGCGTCCAGAACCCGGAGACTCCGGGCCTGACCGGCGAGCACGGCGTCAACGGCGTTTCGGTGACGCTGTTCCTGAACACGGGCGGCGTGCTGTCGACCGTCACCCCGCCGGTCGGCGCCACGTGGGCCAATCCGCAGTTGACGCACGACCTGCCGCTCGGCCAGGCGTTTTCGAGCCCGGCCGGTGTCTTCGG
>JANNRO010000347.1:0-3828 GCA_031401505.1 Planctomycetia bacterium | reverse complement strand
AAATCGCGCTCCTGTTCCCCTGGGCCGTCGTATTCCGCGAGATGGTGATCGCGGGCACCGGCTGGATCGCGTTCATCGAGGCGCTGACGTTCATCGTGATCCTGATGGCCGGGCTCGCCTACGTGTGGGCGAAGGGTGATATCGATTGGACCGGCCCCGGGTCGCCCGCCGCCCACGCAAGCCCGACGCGCCCCCAAGAGCACGAGGCACAGACCGCGCCGGAGTCGGCCGCCGCCGGCCGTACGACCGAAAAAATCCCCGTCACCGCAGGAGGCTCGACCCTTGTCTCCGACCGCTGACGAGAACCTGTTCGACCCCGAGCTACAGCAGTCGGTGATCTTGACGAAGATCGACTGGGTAAAGGACTGGGGCCGTCGTAACGCCTTGTGGCCTATGGCTTTCGGGCTGGCGTGCTGCGCGATGGAAATGATGGCGACGGCGGCCACGAAGTACGACCTCGACCGGTTCGGGTCGGGGGTGTTTCGGGCGTCTCCGAGGCAGAGCGACCTGATGATCGTGGCCGGCACCGTCACCCACAAGATGGCCCCGCGTGTCAAGCGCCTCTACGACCAGATGCCCGACCCCAAGTACGCGATCGCGATGGGGGCGTGCGTCATCGGCGGGGGCCCGTACAGCCGGTACGGGTATCACGTCGTCCAGGGCGTCGACCTCGTGATCCCCGTCGATATCTACCTGCCCGGTTGCCCGCCGCGCCCCGAGGCGCTGATCGACGCGATCCGCAAGCTGCAGGAACGAATTCGCGTTCGGGGCGGGAAGTCGCTCCCGGCCGACGAACACATGAAGAACCGCGAGCGGATCACGGTGGCATGAGCCCCGAACCCGTCACCAGTACGCCCGGCTCGGCGCCGGCACCCGTGGCGCACCCCGATCCCGTCACGGTGACGGCGGCGCGGCAGATCCGCGCGCGCTTCCCCGACGCGGTCGTGGAAGAGGTTCCGGGCGGTCGTCACCCGTACCTGCGCATCAAGCCCTCGCGCCTGCTCGACGTCGCGATGCTCGTGCGCGACGACCCGGCGCTTCAAATGGACTGCTGCCACCTCGTCTCCGGGGTGGATTGGCCCGCGAAGACGCCGGTCGTGCCCGGGGCGGACGCCGTCGGAACGATCGACGTCGTCTATCACCTCGTCTCCTACGTGAAGCGCCCCGATCCGGCGTACCGCAAGACGACCCAGAAGAACGACGGGTTCCTCGTGCTGAAGGTCTCGCTCCCTCGCGACAAGCCCGAGGTTGCGAGCGTGATGAACGTCTGGGCGGGCGCCGACTGGCACGAGCGCGAAACATACGACCTGATGGGCGTCGTCTTCACGGGCCGCGGGCGGTTGACCCGCATTCTCCTGCCCGAAGACTGGCCCGGTCATCCGCTGCGCAAGGACTGGGAGTACCCGGCCGACTATCACGGCATCCCGATCATCCCGCCGGAGGGCCGATGAGCGACGCCCACGGCCATTCGGCGATGAGCGGCACGGGCAAAGGCCTCGGAGTGGGGGCATCCCCCTCCCCGCGACCCCTGCCCCTTCCGACGCCGGTGCTCTCCGGGACGGGCCTTCCGGGGACGGGCCTTCCGGGGACTGGCCTGCCGCCGATTCTCGAGCCCTCCGATCTCGAGAAGTTGGTCGGACAGTCGCTGCGCACCGAAGAACTCGTCATCAACATGGGCCCGCAGCACCCGTCGACCCACGGGGTGCTCCGCGTCGTCATCAAGACCGACGGCGAGGTCGTGACCGCGCTCCAGCCGCACGTCGGCAACCTCCATCGTTGTGCCGAGAAGATCGGCGAGTCGCTGCCCTACTACCAGTTCGTGCCCTACGTCGACCGCATGGACTACCTGGCCGCGATCAACAACGAACACGGGCTGTGCATCGCGTTCGAGCGGCTGGGCGGAATCGTCGTGCCCGAGCGCGCCGAGTACATCCGCATCATCCTGGCCGAGGTGCAGCGCGTCGTTTCGCACGTGATGGCGGTGGGGGTCTACGGGCTCGACATCGGCGCGATCACGCCGTTCCTCCACACGTTCCGTGAACGCGAGAAGGGGCTCGACCTACTCGACCACATCTCGGGCGGGCGGCTCCTCTATCACGTGATCCGCATCGGCGGGGTCAAGCGCGATCTCTCGCCCGAGTGGATCGACGAGTGCCGCGCCTTCCTGGACGAGGTCGAGCGGCGGCTCCCCGAATACAACGCGCTCTTGATGGACAACCACATCTTCCGCGAGCGCACCTGCGGCATCGGCGTCATCTCGCGTGACGACGCGATCGGCTGGGGCGTCACGGGTCCGGCGCTGCGCGCCTCGGGCGTCGACTGGGACACGCGCCGTGACGCGCCGTACGGCATCTACGATCGCTTCGCGTTCGACGTTCCGGTGGCGCCGAGCGGCATCGTGGGCGTGCTCGGCGACTGCTTCCAGCGCCACTGGGTGCGGGTGAAGGAAATCGAGCAGTCGATCCGCATCGCGCGCCAGGCGCTGCGCGAGCTGCCCCCGGGCGAGATCCAGGCGAAGGGCGCGGTCAAGGCGTTCAAGCCCCCCAGGGGCGAGGTCTTCGTCCGGGTCGAGAACCCGCGCGGCGAGCTCGCCTACTACGTCGTGTCGGAGGGCGGCGACAAGCCCTGGCGCATGCGCTGCCGCGGGCCGTCGTTCAGCAACATCGCCGTCATCACGAAGGTGGCCAAGGGCACCCTCATCGCCGACCTCGTGGCGCTGATGGGCAGCATGGACATCGTGCTCGGCGAGGTGGATCGCTGATGAAGGACTGGATCGACCAGCTCGCCGCGAACTCGGAGCTCCTCGCGGGATTGCCGCGCGGACTGCTCTACACCACGGGCATCCTGCTTTCGTGCTCGATCGTCCTGCTCTTCGTGAGCCTGTTCGCGGGCGAGATCGTGTGGATGGAACGCCGCATCTCGGGCCGCATCCAGGCCCGCATCGGACCCAACCGCGTGGGCCCGCAGGGCCTGCTCCAGTTCCTGGCCGACGGCGTCAAATTGCTCGCGAAGGAAGACATCATCCCGGCGAGCGCCGACCGGACGGTCTTCCTGATCGCGCCGTACATCGTGTTCGCGGGCGCGTTCGCCGCGTTCGCGGCCATCCCCTTCGGCTACGGCCTCGTCTCGGCCGACATGAACTTCGGCCTGTTCTTCGTCCTCTCGATCTCGAGCATCGAGGTCGTGGGCGTGATCATGGCGGGGTGGTCGTCCAACTCGAAGTGGTCGATCCTCGGCACGATGCGCGAGGTGGCGCAGGTCGTGTCCTACGAGATGCCGCTCGCGATCTCGGCGCTGACGGTCGTCGTGCTCGCGGGTACGCTCAACCTCTCCGACATCGTGGCCCAGCAGCAGGGTTGGATCTGGCACTGGTTCGTGTTCCAGAGCCCCGCGACCTTCGTCGGCTTCTTCATCTTCTTCACGGCCGCGCTCGCGGCCTTGAAGCGCGCGCCCTTCGACATGCCCGAGGCCGAGAGCGAACTCGTCGCGGGCTTCCACACCGAGTACACGGGCTTTCGCTTCGCGATCTTCTTCCTCGCCGAGTACGCGGGGATGTTCCTCTTCGCGATGCTGACCGCCGTCCTCTTCTTCGGCGGCTGGCACACCGGCACGCCGCTCGATACCGCAACGGGCTGGGGCCGGCTCGTCGGCTTCTTCGTGCTCTTCGGCAAGGCGTTCCTGCTCCTCTCGGTCATGATCTGGATCCGGTGGTCGCTCCCTCGCTACCGCGTCGATAAGGTCATGTACCTCTGCTACAAGGTGCTCCTGCCCTGGAGCGTCGTCGCGGTGATCGTCGCGGCCCTCCAGGTGCTGCTCACGGGAGGCAAA
>JANNRO010000346.1:0-13234 GCA_031401505.1 Planctomycetia bacterium | reverse complement strand
GGGGGAGGGGAGCGGAGCGCGTGACGGCGTCGAGACTCATGGTCGGTCGAGTCCCTCGACCGAGACCGGGGCGCCCCGGTGAAGGGGCGCCCCGAGGGGCGAGAAATGGGTGCAGTCGGCAGGCGTTCAGCGGATCTGCGGCCAGGTGCTCTGGACGGTCGAGCCCTCGCCGGGGTGTTGGACGTTGAAGAACAGCGTCCGCATGTCCGACGAAAGGCACGGTCCCGTCGCTTCGGCATCGCTCGCGACGGCCGCGACTCGGAACGCCTTGCCATAGCCGACGTTGACGACGCCGGGCCCGACGACGCGGTGGGTCGGGTCGAGGTCGAGGTAGTAGAGCGCATCGGCTCGTCCGTTGCGCCCGAAGTTGCCGTCGGTCCCGAACCAGACGCCTCCGTCCTTGTCGATCATGATGTTGTCCGGATCGGCGGCGTCGAAGGCGAGCTTCGCGTTCGTGCCCTTCCAGACCTGGTGGTAGGTGAACGTCGTCGAGATCGCGGGGGTGGCCGTGTTGGCCTCCTTCATCGCGAAGATCGCGCCGTCACGGTCGGCGCGCGTCTCGCGGGGTGCGACGTTGTTGATCGTCCCGTTGGCCTTGAGGCACAGTCCGCCGTTGAAGTTCGTCAGCGCGACGTAGAGCAGCGGTGTGCCGCTCGGGTCGAGCGGGTTCCACTCGAGGTCCTCGGGGCGATTCAACTCCATGATCCCGATCTTCGCGCACACGGTGAAGAGGGCCCGACGCATCGCGTCGTCGTTCGCGAAGCCGCCGATCCCGTTCCACGTGTTGCTCTGGAGGGCCGCCCCGACGGTCGTCCCTGCGCCCAGCGTCGCCGCGTTGACGGCCACGTCGGTGCTGGCCGTCGAGAGGCGGATCCAGCGACCCGAGCCCGGTGCCGTGTCCGTCGGCGTGACGTTGCCCGCCGCCAGCGTCAGTCCCGTCGCGTTGTTGAGTCCGTCCCATTGCGCGACGTAGAGCACGCCCGTGTCGAGCAGCGCGCGCACCTGCGCCTTGGTCATCGTGTTCACGTAGTTCGTGGCGCTGACCCACTTGAAGATGCGGCCGCCGCGGCGGTCATCCGACGCGTAGATCACGACCGGCTGGTTGTTGAGCAGTTTCCAGCCGGCGTCGGTGACGAACGTGCAGTTCTCCCAGCGCGCCCGGCCCATCGAGCCGATCTTGCGGTGGCCGACGCCGGCCGACGTCTTGCCGTAGTATTCGTTGGTCGGCGTCTGCGTCCCCGACGTCACGACGTCGGACTCGACGAGCCAGCCGTAATTGTCGCGGTCGTGGCGACCGTTGACGTCGGAGATGCGGCCGAACTCGGCGGTGCTCGCCGAAGACGGAGCGATCGTCGGATTGACCGGAGCGCCCGAGTCGAATCCGGTCGCGGCGACGAAGACGTTCTGTGAGTCCCAGCAGGCCTCGAGGTCGCCGTAGTAGTCCTGGACGTTTTCCTCACCGGCGATGACCGTGCCCCAGGGCGAGACTCCGCCCGAGCAATCGCCGGCGTGACCGGGAACGACGCCCGCGGGGAGCGCGACGCCGGCGTCGTCCTTCGCGATGTTGACGATGGCGGAGCCGACGACCTTCGTGAGCGTGTTGCTCGACGAGTCGTATCGTTGGGCGGTCGCGCTGCGGTCGACGAGCCAAGCGCCCGTCGCCGGGTCCTGGATCACCTTGAACCACGAGCCGCCGATCTGCTGCTTGCTGCGCTTGATGTAGGTATCCACGTCGGCCTGCGCCCAGACGTTGCTGAAGACGTCGTTGCCGAGAAGCGCCCGGTCCCGCAGCCAGAGCGCCAGCGTGAGCGCCTGATTGTCCGGCGCGGTCGTCGGGCCGGCCTGAACGCCCGAGACGTATTCGTGGTTGGACCACATCCACGCCGAGGTGGCGCTGCCCTTCCACTGCGGCGGGCTGTTGACGACCGAGCCCGCCCAGTCGGAGTTCCAGCCGTCGCCGAAGTACGCGAGGAAGTCGCAGTTCGCGCCGAAGCGCGGCTGGTCGTTGGCGTCGTTCCACGTGAGCGGATCGAGCCACTTGACGACCGTGTTCTGCCCGAGTCCCGCGAGCGCGCGACAATCGTCGGACGTCGCGTTGGCGAGCGGGAACTCGAAGCCCGCCGGCACCGTGCCCGCGACGTAGAGGCCCGTCAGGCTCTTGACGTACCCCGGAATGTGCGCCGGGGGCGGGAACGGCAGCGTCGCCGCGGGCACGACCGCGAACTGGGGCGCCGTCGGCAGGTAGACCGCCTGGAGGCTCGAGAGCGGGCGTCGGTCATCGAACGTCGGGTCGCCGTCCATTCCGGCCGCGCCCGGGGCACCGGTGGCGCCGGGTGCTCCGGGGGTTCCGGGAACACCCTGAATGCCTTGGGCGCCGTCATTGGCGGAGCCGCAACCGGCGGCGACGAGGAACGCGAAGGGGCCGATCCATCGAGACAGACGAGAGAACGTGAACGTGGACATTCGGTGAAGACTCCGGGAGTGGGCACAGAAACGTCTCCTCCGATGGCGAACGCACGATGCAGAGTTCGTGAAGTTGCGACGTGAGTCGTCAAGTCGTCGCCCATTCGCGGGCGGGGGCCGTCGTCCGCGCTGGGAGCACCCTCCGGCCGCGAAAGAGCACAGCGACTGAAAGCGCGACGCATGACATCGGCTTCACACAGCCTTCTCGCGACACCGTCAGGCTCCCCGCGATGCCGTCACGCACACTCCGATCGGGACTCGTTCTCTCGTTCCTCGCCGGCTGCGGTGGGGGCGGCGGCGGCGCGTATCCGACGCCGAACACGGCGCCGATCGTGGTCGCCGGGGGGGGCACGGACGCGACCTGCGACCTGCTCGACGGACCCGTCGCGATCGATCTCCTGTCCGCATTCGATGACGCGGAGGACGGTGACGAACTCACGTACGCACTCGTCACACTCGACGATGAATCGGTCGCGACGGTCGAGGTCGACTCCGTGGCGAAGCGACTCGTGTGGACGCCGATCGGGCCCGGCACGGCTCGGGCCGTCGTTCGAGCGTCCGATCCGGACGGGCTCGCCGCCGAGGACGAGGTCCTCCTCGTGGTGACTGCGACCATCGTAACGATGGACCTCGTCGCGGCGGCCGACGTGACGCTCTATCCCGACGGAGTCTCAGCCAACGGGGCGGGCGACCACGTGTTTGCAGGGACGGTCGGAGGCAGCGTGCCGCTGCCCCGCCGGGCGCTCCTTCGTTTCGAGTTCGATTCGCTCCCCGAGGAGTACCTCGTTCTCGAGGCCAGCCTTCATCTGGAAATCTCGCGGACGCCCAACGGGAGCCTCGGCGCCACCTTCACGGTCCATCGACTGACCCGCGACTTCCATGAGGGATCGACCGACGCGCAAGCCAACGAAGGCTCGGGAAGTCCCGTGCTCGCGGGAGATGCAACGTGGACGCACGCGAACTGGCCTGCCGAATCGTGGACGACGCCGGGCGGCGATTTTTCTCCGGTGGTGTCCGCTACCGACGATCCGTCGGTCGCCGGGAATTCCGTCGTGATGACGGGAGCGGGCCTCGCCGAAGATGTCCGGCTCTGGCAGGCGGGCGCCGCGGCCCATGGATGGGCCATACTCGGGGACGAGACGCAAACTCGCACGGTGCGGCGGTTCATCAGCCGGACGAATCCGACCGAGAATCTGAGGCCGCGACTGCGACTGCGCCTCGCCGTGCGGCCGTGACGTGCGTCTCGAACGCGATCGTGTGGACGCCGGACCCGACGCGCGTTCAGTTGATCATGACGTGACGTGAACTTGGGTCAGCATCCTGCCCGGGTACAAGCGTCACCGTGGCGACCGCGAGACTCCTCTGGTTGCTCCTCGCGATCGTGGCGCTCGGGCTCGGAATCGTCGGGATCGTGGTTCCGGGGCTCCCGACGACGCCGTTCGTGATCCTCGCGGCGTGGGCCGCATCCCGCAGTTCCGCGCGACTCGACGCCTGGTTGCGCCGGCACCGGTTCTTCGGGCCGATCGTCTCGACGTGGGAGGAGGGCGGACGGATCCCTCGACGGGCGAAGTGGGCGTCGTCGATCGCGATGGCCGTGTGCGCGGGTGTGCTGTTCCTCGTGACGCGTCCGCTTTGGGCGGCCACGGCGGGAACGGTCGTGATGTGCGTCGTCGCCGTCTGGATCTGGCGCCGCCCGGAGCCGCGGCAACCAGCGGGCCCGCCGACCCGATCACCGCCCTGACCATCGACCCAGCGTCGGATGCGGACTTCGAAGCGGTACCGACGACCGATCAGGATTCACCCGTAGACGGTCGTGCCGGTGACCGCACTCGAATCCGACCCGGCTCGATCGTGAGAATCGAGCCTGCGCGAAGATCGTCAGCGTATCGAGCCAGAACGTCGTCGAGTGCGCGCCCCTGATCGATCGCACGGACGTCGACGAGCCGGACAATACCGGAGTGAGCGACGCCCCGCACGATCGCGATCTCGCCGAAGTCCTTGTCGAGCGTCGCGAGTACGCGGCCCTCCGCATGAGCCCGGCGCAGGATCTCCTCGTCGCCCGGGTCCTCGAGCCATGCACCCGCCCACACGACGTCGTGGCCCGTACGGGATAGATGGTCGAGCGCGCCGCCCCAGACGCAGGCGTCGAGCAGGACTTTCACGAGCCGTCCGGCACCATGTGCAATTCCACGCGCTCATGCGCCACCATTCGCCGTGCGTACTCGAGACAGGCATTGATGTCCTCGCGCTCGAGCCACGAGTAGCCCGCGAGGATCGTCTCGGGCGAATCGCCTTGTGCCAGCATTCCGAGTACGTGCTCGACCGCAAGCCGCCGACCCCGCACGATGGGCTTCCCGCCGAAGATCGCCGCATTCACCGTGATGCGAGAAAGAAGGGCGTCCGTTGTCATACCCGCATTCTATCACCGCCGGGCGCGCTCGGGGCCAACCACGGAAGCGGCTGGTTTGGAGCGCCGAGTGCTCACTACGCCGTGGGAACGACCGCCGTGCCCTCGATCTCGACCAGCGCTTCGGGCTCGTAGAGGCGCTTCACCTCGAGGAGCGCCATCGCGGGGAACCAACGTCCCATGTGCGTCTTCCAGACGGCGCCGATCGAGCGTGCGTTGGCGCGCCAGGCGTCGGCCGACAACACGTAGACGCGCAGCGACGTCACGTGCTCGGGCGCGCCGCCTGCGGCCCGCAGCACCACGACGAGGTTCGAGAGCGCCTGATCCACCTGCTGGACGAGGTCGAACGGCGTCTTGAAGTTTCCTTCCGCATCCCAGCCCACCTGCCCGCCGAGATAGAGCGTCCGCCCCGGCGCCGCAAGAACGCCGTGCGCGTACCCGACGGGCTTTGCGAGCGCGGTGGGATTGACGATCCGATGCGCGCTCGTCACGCCTTCACCTCGTGCGGACGGTCGGCGCGCAGCCCCAGATCGTTGACCGCGATCCAGAGCGCCGCCACCGCTTCCTTCACGTTGGCCACGACGGCGGGCGCCAAACCCGGTTGCTCGAGCAGCGCCCGCACGGCGTCGTACGCCTTCAGGAGCCGCTTCTCTTCGGGCGTCATCTCTCGGCCGACGAGATCCTTCATGACCGTGCTCCTTTCACCACCCGGTCGTCTTTCACGCGCTTCGCCTTCAATTCGAATCGGGGAAGCGAACCCGTCGGCACCTTCTCGACGTGGAACGAGAGCCCCTCGTGGTTGCGGACCAGATCGGCGGCCATGTCCTTGGCCACCTTCTCCCACGTCGCATCGTGCCCCGAGCGCACCTCGCACTTGATGCCGATCTCGTCGCGGATGCCCTCGGCCGTCCAGAGGTAGACCTGGAACTCGTCCACCGCCGCGTACTCGCGCACGATCGACTCGACCGCCCGCGGATAGACGTTGGTTCCGCGCACGAGCAGCATGTCGTCCACGCGACCGAGGATGCCGCCCTCGTAGATGTCGAACGTGCGCCCGCAGGTGCACTTCGAGTGGGGGACCTTGCAGACGAGGTCGCGCGTGCGGTAACGGAACACGGGGATCATCCCGCGACCGAACGAAGTGACCACGCGCTCGCCCTGCTCGCCGTAGGGCACTTCCTTGCCCGTCTTCGGGTCGATGACCTCCTCGATGAAGTGGTCCTCGATGATGTGCGCCCCGCCCGGCTGGTGGTCGCACTCGAACATCATGATCGTGCCGAGCTCGGTCATGCCCGCCGTGTCGCCGACCTTGGCGCCCCACTGCGCCTCGATCAGCCGTTTCGTCGCGGGGATCGACCCCGCGGGCTCTCCCGACACGATCACCCGTTCGACCTTCGACTTCACGAGGTCGACGCCCATCTCGCGCGCCTCCTGCGCGAGGCGCAGCGCGTAGGTGGGCGTCGCGCACACGACGGTCGCGCCCATGTCCTGGATCAGGTGGATGCGGTTGGGCGTCGTCATGTTGCCCGACGGCAGCACGAGACAGCCCATCTTCTCGGTCGCGTAGTGCGCGCCCCAGAAGCCGATGAACGTGCCGTAGGAGAACGCGAAGAAGACGACGTCGTTCGGGCGCACGCCGAAGCCGTGGAAGCCGTAGCACCAGCACTCGGCGATCCATTTCCAGTCTTCGCGGGAATCGAGCACGCGCAGCGGCGTGCGCCCCGTCGTCCCGCTCGTCAGGTGGTAGCGGACCGCGGCGTCCATCGGACGCGCGACCATGTCGCCGAAGGGCGGGCTCGCCAGCTGGCAGTCCATCCACTCGGCGCGCGTCGTGAACGGCAGACGCTTCAGATCCTTGTAGTTGCGAACCTTTTCGGGTCCGACCTTCTTCGCGTCGAACATCCGCTTGTGGAATGCGCTGTTCGCGTAGGCGCGCTCGACCGCCGCGCGCAACTTCTTCCCCTGGAGCTTGCGCAGCTCGTCCCTGGACAACGTCTCGATCTTCGGGTTCCAGTACGGCGAAACGGAGTTCATCTCGTCTCCTTTGGCTTCGACCGGGGGGGCTTCGAGTCGGACGCGGGCCCCGTCGTCTGATCGTCGCGCCCGAGCAGGTGGCGCGAGAGGATCAGGCGTTGGATCTCGCTCGTTCCCTCGTAGATGGTCAGCGCGATCGCATCCCGATAGTGGCGTTCGAGGGGCAATTCGTCGCTGTAGCCGCGCGCCCCGTGGATGCGCAACGACTGCGTCGCGCACACGAGCGCGGCTTCGGTCGCGAACAACTTGGCCGCGCTGGTCTCCGACGTCGCGGTATGTCCCTGATCGATCCGCCTCGCGGCGTGGTGAACCAGGAGCCGCGACGCTTCGAGCGCCGTGTGGAGGTCGGCCAACTTCGCGCCGATCTGCTGGAAGTCGCCGATCCGTTGGCCGAACTGACGCCTGGACTTCGCGAACGCGGTCGCCAGGTCCAGGCACGCCGCCTGGATGCCGACGGCGCCCGAGGCGACGCCCAGCCGCCCGTGGTCGAGACCCGCCATCGCGATCGCGAAGCCGCTGCGGGGCGGGCCCAATCGAAAGGCCGACGGGACCTCCATCCGACGAAACGTGACCCGTGCGTGGTCGCTCGCCCGGTGGCCGAGATCGTGCCCCGGCATGCGCTCGGTCGCGAAGCCAGCGGTCGCGGTCGGCACCAGGTAGCACTCGATGCCCTTGCGTCCGGCCGCGGGGTCGGCTGTCGCGAAGACGAGGGCCACCTGTGCGATGCCGGCATTCGTGATCCAGTGCTTCTCGCCGTCGATCACGACGCGGTCACCGGTGGTGACGGCGCGCGTGGTCATCGCGGCGACGTCGCTGCCGGCCCCGGGCTCGGTCAGGCAGAAGCACCCGACGTGCGTACCCGACGAGAGCCGCGGCAGCCATTCGTTCTTCTGCACGTCGGTGCCGTAGTCGGCGATCGTCTGGCAGACGAGGCCCGTGTGGACCGCGAGGAACCCGCGCACGCTGCCGTCGACGCGGCCCATTTCCTCCTGGATCAACGCGGTCGAGAGCGCCCCGGCGCCGCCGCCGCCGAGTGCGGCGGGAAGCGGTGCGCCGAGGAAGCCCGCGGCCCCGAGCTTTCGGACCAACGCGAGCGGAAACGTCGCCGTACGGTCGGCTTCGCGCGCGACGGGCGCCACGTGTTCCCGCGCGAACGCCTCGGCGCGGGCCCGCCAGCCCTCCTCGATCGCGGTCAATCCGTAGCGTGCGGCGTAGTCGGCGGCCATCAACGCCCCTCGAACTTCGCGGGCTTGCCCGCGACGTACGCGTCGTAGAAAGTCCGGTGGTCCTTCGCGCGCAGGAGAACGGCCTGCGCGAGCGCCTCGATCTCGATGGCCGACGCGAGGTCCATCGACTGCTCGTGAACCAGCAACCGCTTCGTCATGCCGAGCGCCATCGTGGGGCCCGCGGCCAGGCGCTTGGCGAGCGCGATCGACTCGGCGAACACCTGCTCCTTCGGCACGACCTTCGTCGCGAGCCCCATCCGGAGCGCGGTTTCCGCGTCGACGGGGTCGCCCAGGAAGAGGATCTCCGTCGCCCGCCCGAGTCCGACGACGCGCGGCAGGAGGTACGCCGCGCCCATGTCGGCGCCGGTCAGCCCGACCTTCGTGAACAGGAACGCGAACTTGGCCGAATCCGCCATCACGCGCAGGTCCGACGCCAGCGCGATCACGGCGCCCGCGCCCGCCGCGATTCCGTTGATCGCGGCGATGACCGGCCGATCGAGCCGACGGATGTTCTCGATCACCTCGCCGGTCAACCGCGTGAACTCGAGCACGTCGCGCGTGTCGCCCTCGAATAGCGCGCCGATGATCGCGTCGACGTCGCCGCCCGAGCAGAAGCCTTTGCCCTGCCCGGTGATGACGACCGCCTTGACGGTCTCGTCGTCGCGCAGCTCCCGAAGCTTCTGCGCGAGCGCGGCGTAGACCTCGAACGTCAACGCATTCAGCTTGTCCGGCCGCGAGAGCGTCAGCACGCCCACGCCCTCAGCGACGTTCCACTGGAAGGGGAGCGGAGCGGACGGGGTGGAAGGGGGAGGGGGCGGCGGGGGAGGGGGCATCGCGCTCCGGTCTCGAGGGTGGACGGCCGAGGGGGCGCGACAGTCTACGGGGACGCCGATCGTGGCCTCAACGCCCGAGGCGCTACCGTATGACGGTGTCGTCCGTCGATCCCTCGGCTCCTCGGGTTCATCACCCCCTCCTCGCGGCCCGGTGGCCGACGGCGGAGGAGGCTTCCCGGTCCCGATGGTTTTCGCCGGTGCGGCTCGGCCGCCACGTCGAGGCGAGGACGCGGACCTGGGTCCCGGCGATGGTCCCGTGGCGGGCGACCGACGGCGGATTCGTGACACCCGACGTGCTCGACTGGTACGCGCGATTCGCCCGGGGCAAGCCCGGTGTGATCGTGGTCGAGGCGACCGGCATCCGTGACGTGCCGAGCGGTCCGTTGCTGCGCGTCGGCCACGACCGATTCATCGAGGGGCTGTCGCGCCTCGTGGAGGTCGTCAAGCAGGCGAGCGGGCGCGAGACGAGGCTCTTCCTTCAGATCATCGATTTCCTGTCGATTCGCAGGCGTCCCGCGCCCGAGACCTACTTCGGACGCTACCTCGTCGTCACCGACGCGTTGCGTGGACGCATGTCCCGCGCGTTCGCCGACGTCGGATGGGCGACGGGGCCCGAGTCCGACGTTCGGGCGCGTCTCCTCGTCGCGACGCGAGAGGAGTTGGTCGCCGTCCTTGATGAGCGCGAACTCGAAGCGCTGGACCTTGGGGCGCGTGAGCGAGTGACCGATGTCCAGTTGCCCCACGTGCGCGATCTCCCGCGCACGCTGCCTGCACTCTTTGCCGACGCGGCCGAGCGTACGAAGCGCGCGGGCTTCGACGGCGTCGAACTCCACTTTGCGCACGCCTACACGATGGCGTCGTTCCTTTCGAGGCGGAACACGCGGACCGACGGATATGGGACGACGATCGACGGACGCATGCGGCTCCCGTTGGAAGTGATCGCCGAGGTACGGCGGCGTGTGGGTGACTACGCGGTCGGCGTGCGGTATCTGGGCGACGAGGCGATCGAGGGCGGGACCGAAGTGGACGAGGCCACGTCGTTCGGCGTCGCGTTCGCGCGCGCGGGGCTTGACTGGTTGTCGATCAGCAAGGGAGGGAAGTTCGAGGACGCGAAGCAGCCGGCGGTCGGCGAGGCGGCGTACCCGTACACGGGGCCGAGCGGCCACGAGTGCATGCCGACGGTGCGCTCCGACGCGCGCGGGCCGTTCGGGCGCAATGTGTCGCTCTCGGCCGCGATCAAGCGCGCGGTCAACGCGGCCGGCCTTGCGACGCCCGTCGTGACGGCCGGAGGCATCGCGACGTTCGACCAGGCGGAGTCGATCCTTTCGAACGGCGAGGCCGACGTCGTCGCGGCGGCGAGACAATCGCTGGCCGACCCGGACTGGTTCGAGAAAGTCCGAACGGGCGACGGGGCCCGCGTCCGACGCTGTGAGTTCACCAACTACTGCGAAGGCCTCGACCAGAAGCACAAGCAGGTCACCTGCAAGCTCTGGGACAAGGAATTCGACCCCGCCGATCCGACGATCACCCGCTCTCCGGATGGCCGCCGACGACTGGTGGCGCCGCCATAGGCCTCGTCGGGGTGCCGGACGGGCGCCGTAGACCTCGAAGTGCTATCGTAGGTCCGTTCGGGTGACATGGGTCGGCCCTCCGAGGAGACGGCGATGGCGATTTCGATTCCGCGGCTTGCCGCGTTGGTGACCGTGCTCGGCGCGTTCGCGCTGAGCGTCCCGGCGGCGGCCAAGCCCGATCCGAAAGACAAGAAGCCGGTCGGGACGCTGCGCTGGGCACACTCGTATGCCGCCGCGATGGCCGAAGCGAAGGACCGCGGCTGCGTGGTCTTCGCGACCTTCCACGCCGACGGTTGAGGCTTCTGCGTCGAACAACACCGGTCGGTGTTTGAAAATGCAGGGTTCATCGCGTGGGCGGCCGAGAACGCCGTGCTGGTCGTCGGCCACGAGGGGACGAATCACAAGAAGAAGGAGGCGGCGAAAGAGCCGGCCTCCGACGGGGACGACAAGGACTCGAAGGACGGCAAGGACGACGGGGCGATGGGCGAAGAGCCGACCCCGTCCGCGAATGCGCCCGTCGTGGCGTCTGCCGATGGCTGCCTGCTCTATCCCGGGATCACGTGCGCCGAGCACGAGAAGGTCGCGGAAGATGCAAAGGAGACCGGCACGCCCAAGCTCGCCTTCAAGGGCTGGCCGACGTCGTTCATGGTCGGGCCCGACGGCACGTTCGAGAAGCACACGTCCGATCGCGCGCCCAAGACGTGCATGGACGCGCTGACCGCGTACCAGAAACAGTTCAAGATCAAGATCACGGGCAAGAAGTACCTGGGCTTCGTGACGGCCATGTCCGACGGCGACAAGGCCGTCGAGGCGGGCAAATGGAAGGACGCGCTCGTCGCGTACGCGAAGATCGACGCCGAGGGCAAGAAACTGTCCGCGCTGCGCGCGGAACTCCCCGCCAGGATCGAGGCGATGAACGCCAAGATCGCCGAGGCGTTCGCGAAGGCGAAGGACGGCGAGGGGGATGCGACGGCGAAGTTCAAGGAGATCCAGGCGATGCGCGCCACGCTCTCGACGAAGTTGACGGTCGGCGCGCTGCCGGTCGTCGCCGAGATCGACGCGTGGTTGAAGGCGAACCCCGCGCCGCCCCCGGCGAAGTAGGACGATCGGAGCGAGCGATTCGTGCGTGAGAGAGCGGCCCCGCTTGTCGCCGCGGCGGTTGCGCTCGCCGTGTGCATCGCGGTGTTCATCCTCGCGCGACGGCGCGCAGTCGAGGTCGCGCTGCGGAGCGCGACCCGAGGTGGCCACGAGCACGGGGAGCGGGATCCGAGTCCCGAGACGGCATCCGCGTCTCCGAGATTGAGCGAACTCGAACCGGCTCCGGCGGCGCGGGCGTCCGAGTCCCTTGAATCCGGCGGGGTCGCGGGTGCGGAGCCGTCGCGCCCGATGTTCAACGACGGCGAGAGCGGCTGGTGGATCGAAGGGCGATTCATCGATCCCGACGGCCGTCCGGTCGCGGGAATCCCGATCTATGTCGGCTTCTCCGACGCCGACGAGTACGTGCGGCCCGATCAACAAGTGCACTTTACGGCGGGGCCGGACTCGGAGGGCGGCCGCGCCGAGGCGCGCGGGTACGCGACCGACGCCGTGACGAGCGAGACGGGTTCGTTCCGCGTTGACGCATCGTTCACGGGTCGGCTCTCGAGCATCTTCGACGACCCGCTTCGCGTCGTCCCATGCCATCCGCGCTGGATGGAGGCGAAGACGCACCCGAAGGCCGAGGGCTCGACGCGACGCGCCGAGCCTGCAGCGTCGCTCTCGGTTCGGGTGGTCGACGATGCGGGCGCTCCGATTCCGGAGCTGCGAGCGATCATCCGCGAATCCGCGCGTCAGGGGGATCACGGCATCCTCGCCAAGAACGGCGGTTTCGTCATGCAGTGGCGGCGAAGTGCGGCATTGCCACCGGCGGTCCACGCATCGCTCGTCGTCTGGGCGAACCATCGGCGCATCGAACGTCGCGAGGTCACGATCCCGGCCGATCGAAACGAGGAATCGATCACGATCGACCTCGGCCCGAAGAGGTCCGACGGGCGACTCGTCATTCATCCGATCGCTCCCCCGACGTCGATCGGCGGACGCACCGTCATCGTCGTCTTGGCGCTTCCCGAGCGGCCGCGCGACGAGGTCTTTCGTGTGAAGGCGGATTTCGAGGAAGCCGAACGGGCCGACGCGTTCGTGGCCGCGCTGCCCCCGGGCCGGTTTCACATTCTCGCGGCGGCGTGGGAATCCGGCGAGTACGCCCACCAGGTCATCGTGGACGAGATCATCGAAATCCGGTCGGGTTAGGCGGCCGAGAGAACATGGACGATCGCGCCGGCCGGTCGCGGCAAGTAGCCGCGTCGAGTACTCTCTGGTCATGACCACGCCGGAGAACTGGCTGCTCTTGTCGCGCCTGCGGCTTCTCCATGCGCGGCTCGAGGCGGGTGTCGACACGGCCGAGGCGACGTCGATCTGGCGCGAGGCCGATCGCGCCGTCGCCGATGCGGGCGCAAGCGAGGACGCCGCGGCGGCGCTCCCGGTGCTCGAGCGAAGCACGTCCGAATTGGGAGCGCTGCTGGCGGCCTGGGACATGCACGAGACGCCGCTGTGCGCGTGGGATCAGGCCGTCTTGAAGCGTGCGATGAACGCCTTCAAGAAGCGGCTGAAGGTGACGCGCGGTGATGACGAAGTTTCGTCGAATCGCAATCCGATGAGCCGGGG
>JANNRO010000345.1:0-12131 GCA_031401505.1 Planctomycetia bacterium | reverse complement strand
GGTGACGCTCGCGTGTGCGCTGCTCGCGCTCGACGCATCGCTGACCGCCATGCTGACGGCCGACGTCGCGGCGGCTCTCTCGACCGAGGCGCTGGCCGGTCGCTCGGCCGCGCTCGATCCACGCATCCACGAGGCGCGCGGGCACGCGGGACAGATCCGCAGCGCCGCGAGCATCCGCGCGATCCTGCGAGGCAGCAAACTGGTCGACGCGCCGACGGATTCGATTCCCGGCAAGCGCAAGGCTCCGCAGGACGCCTACGGCATCCGCTGCGCCCCGCAGGTGCACGGCGCCGTGGCCGACGGACTCGCCTACGCCTATCAGGTGCTGCTCGCCGAGATCGACGCGGCAACCGACAACCCGTTGATCTTCGGCGACGACGTGCTGTCGGGGGGCAACTTCCACGCGCAGCCGATCGCGCTGGCCGCCGACCATACGAAACTGTGCGTCCACACGCTGGGCGCGATCAGCGAGCGCCGCACCGCGACGCTCGTCGACGCGCACATGAACGAGGGCCTGCCGCCCTATCTCGCGCCGATTCCCGCGCTCCACTCGGGCTTCATGCTGCCCCAGTACGCCGCGGCGGCGATCGTTTCCGAGAACAAGGTGCTCTGTCACCCGGCGAGCGCCGACTCGATCCCGACCGGGGCCAACATCGAGGACCACGTCAGCATGGGCACGACGGCGGCGAAGAACGCGATGATCGTCGCCGACAACGTACATACGGTGCTGGCGATCGAGTTGATGGCGGCGGCGCAGGCGATCGAGCTACGGGACCTTCGTCCGTCGCCCCGTTCCGCCCGCGTCGTGGCGCTCGTACGCCAGGCGATCCCCCACCGGCGCGAGGACGCCGAATGGGGCGACGCGCTCGAGCGGGTGCGGGCGCTGGTCCGCTCGGGGTCGATTGCGGTGACGGCGATGGGCTCCGCGACGCCGACATCGGGGTCGGGGCCGCGGTCACGGACGAAGAAGGGAACACGGCGATGAGCGGCAAGATCGAACCCCGGGTGCTGAAGGGCTTTCGCGACACGATGCCCGGCGAGGCTCTGGCGCGAAATCGCATGTTCCGGGTCATCGAGGGCGTCTTCGAGTCGTTCGGCTACGGGCCGATCGACACGCCCGCGCTCGAATACGCCGAGATCCTGAAGGGCAAGGGCGGCGACGAATCCGACAAGCAGATGTTCGAGTTCGACGACGCGGGCGGGCGCCGTGTCGCCCTGCGGTTCGACCTGACGGTGCCGCTCGCGCGCTTCGTGGCCGAGCACCAGAACGAGCTCGCATTCCCGTTCCGGCGCTATCACATCGGCCCCGTGTGGAGGGGCGAGCGGCCGCAGAAGGGCCGCTATCGCGAGTTCACCCAGTGCGACGCCGACCTGATCGGCGCGACAGGCCCCGCGGCCGACGCCGAGATCCTCGTCATGTTCTCGCGCGTCTACGCGGCGCTCGGAGTCGAGGGCGCCGAGGTCCACGTCAACGACCGGCGCGTATTGAACGGCCTCCTCGAGAGCATCGGCATCCCCGACAAGGCCGTGCCCGTGCTGCGCGCACTCGACAAATGGGACAAAGTCGGCGCCGAGGGCGTCCGCAAGGAACTCGAGGCGGCGGGGGTCACGGGGCCCGCGTCCGATCGGGTACTCGCCTATCCGACCGCGCTCGGCGCGTCCGACGAGGAAACGCTCGTCCGACTCGAAGGCATGGTGGGCGCGAGCCCGAAGGGCCTCGAAGGCATCGCGTCCATTCGCGCCGTCAGGGCACTCCTCGCAGCGGCAGGTGTTCCGCCAGGAGCCGTGCGCATCGATCCGACGATCGCGCGCGGGCTCGATTACTACACGGGCATGGTCTGGGAGGCGGTCGTGCCGTCGGTGCCCGGATTCGGGGCCGTCGGGAGCGGCGGGCGCTACGACGATCTCGCCGGTCTGTACACCAACACGAAGTTGCCCGGCGTCGGCTGCAGCGTCGGCGTGAGTCGTCTGCTCGCGCTGTTGACCGAGAGCGGCCGATTGAAGTCCGACGCCTCGGGGAGCGGTGTGCTCGTGACCCATCCCGAGACGGGCGATGCCGCGGGCGGGTTCGCGCTGGCCTCCGCGCTCCGACGGGAAGGGTTCTCGGTCGAGACCTATCCCGAGGCGAGGAAGCACGCTGCGCAGATGAAGTTCGCCGACCGCAAGGGGCTTCGCTTCGCGGTGACGATCGACCCCGACGGGAGCATCCACGGCAAGGATCTCCGTTCGGGTGCCATCTTCACCGCCCCCGATGCCGCCTCCGCCGCCGACGAACTCGCCCGCCTGCGCCGCTGACCCCCCGGTCTTCGCCTCCGGAGAGTGTCAGACACTCTCCGGAGAGCGAGATCGCCGACGCGATATTGAACGCGTTCAAGTTTTGAGTGGACCGCCCGGGAAAGGCGGCGTAGAGTTCCATTGTTGAACACGTTCAACATCGGTTCACCCCCTCTCCCAGGAGTCCCGGCCATGAGCACCCTTTTCGTCACCTACCTCCTGTACGTCGGCATCAGCGTCGCATTGACCGTCTGGGTCGCGCAAACCCTCCACCGCAACGGGCACGTCTTCCTCGTCGACGTCTTCCGCGGCAACGGCGCACTCGCCGTCTCGGTGAACCACCTGCTCGTCGTCGGTTTCTATCTCGTGAACCTGGGCTTCGTCTGTCTCTACCTGAAGGTCGGGATTCCCGTTCATGAGCCGCACCAGGCCATGGAAGCGCTCGCCTCGAAGGTGGGTCTCGTACTGCTCGTGCTGGGCGGGATGCACTTCGTCAACCTCTATGTCTTCGCGAAGATCCGCTCCCGCGCGTCGCTCTGCGATGCTCCGCCTCCCGTGGCGCCCGACGCCGTCCTCGTCGCGGCCTCGAAGGCATAGCCGCGCCGTGCGCTCGTTGACGCTCGTTTCGGGGGCCGCCTGGCCCCTCTCCCCCCGCGCGAGGCAGTGGCTCGCGCGGGAACCACAGTACGTCCGCGTTGGCGTCGTGGCGCCGGGGTCCGCCGAGCAGCGCCGCCTGTTTCCCGCGCTGCCCGCGGGCGCGGGGGAGGGCGATCTCGCGGCCGTCGCTGACGACGGCCGGCTCTGGCGCGGACCCGGCGCGTGGTTGATGACGCTCTGGGCACTCCGGGCCCATCGAAAGGCGGCCCTCGAACTCGTGCGCACGGGTCGCGACGGCGAGGCGCGCCGCGTCGTCGAGGGGCTGGCGCGCGGGTTGTGGTCGGTCCCGGCGCGTCCAACGCCGTCCCCGTGCCCTTCGAAACCGGTGCCGGAGTCCGCATCGCCCACGGCATGATGGACTCGCCATGGCGTGTTACGGACGGAGCCCCGCTTGACGAAAGAACCCGCCGAAAACTCGAGCCGCACCGATCGCGGCGAGGAGACCCGGCGCAAGATCCTCGACGCGGCGCTCGCGCTCTTTCGCGAGAAAGGCTACGACGACACGACGATGCGGGCCGTCGCCGAACGTGCGGGCGTCTCGCTCGGCAACGCGTACTACTACTTCGACTCGAAGGAGTCGCTGCTCCAGGGGTACTACGCCGCGGCGCACTTGGAGCATCTGCTCGCCTCGCGTCCGATCCTCGAACGCGAGACGAGCCTCGAAGCGCGCCTCCTCGGCGTTCACCTCGCCAAGCATGACGTCAACGAGCCCTACCACCGCTTTGCAGGACTCCTCTTCCACACGGCGGCCGATCCCAGGAGCCCGCTCAACCCGTTCTCGAACGAGTCGGCCACCACGCGCACGCAGGCGATCGCGCTCTACGCCGAGGTGCTCCACGGGGCGAAGATGCGCGTCCCGAAGGACCTGGCCGAGCGGCTTCCCGAACTGCTCTGGCTGCACGGCATGGGCCTCGTGCTGTTCTGGATTTACGACGAGTCGCCCGGGCGCGCACGGACGCGGGCGCTGACCCGTCGCTCGACCGAGTTGGTCGTGAAGCTCATCTCGCTCGCGAGCAATCCGCTCCTGCGCCCCCTGCGCAAGGCGGTCATCCGCATGCTCGAAGAGACCGTCGGGGCGAAGCCCGCGCCCTGATCGGTCACGAAGCGGACGCTACTCCCTCGGCTCCCGTGTGGGCGGCGGGCGCGAGCCCATCAGCTTGCGCGCCACGAACTGGAGCAGCCGCCGCGGCGCGAGCCGGACCCCGACGAACATCAGCGTCTTGTTGAAGGCACCGGGCACGACGCGGGGCTTTTTCTTGCGCAATGCCTTCAACCCCGCGCGCGCGACCGGCTCGGCGGCCATCCGGTTCTTCATGAATGGGCCCAGGTGCCGGTAGCCCGCCGCCTCGAAAAACTCGGTGTCGGTGACGCC
The DNA here is from genome assembly GCA_031401505.1 of Planctomycetia bacterium. GTDB lineage: Bacteria > Planctomycetota > PLA2 > PLA2 > JAEUHO01 > JANNRO01. Next base: position 7,828 of record JANNRO010000345.1, on the reverse strand, counting down.
CGGACACAGCGCCGAGACGACGACACCGCGTGACGAGACCTCCTCGCGCAGGCTCTCACTCCAGTTCAGATTGAACGCCTTGGTGCCCGCGTATCCGGCCTGGAACGGCGCCGGCACGATGCCCGCCATCGACGCGACGTTCAAGATCCACCCGCGACCCCGTTCGAGCATCGGCGGCAGGAGGAGGCGCGTCAACGCGACCGGCGACGCGCAGTTGACCTGGATCATCCGGGCGACGCGCGCGGGGTCGGCCTTCTCGGAGACGCCCGGCACGGCGAAGCCCGCGTTGTTGACCAGCAGATCGACGGCACCGAGCGCGGCCGTCGCCTTCGCCGCCACGCGCGCGGCCGCCTCGGGGTCGGCGAGATCGTCGACGATCACCGAGACCGACGGGCTGCCGAGCGTCCGACACTCGGCGGCGACGGCTTCGAGGCGATCGCCCCGCCGCGCCGTCAGCGCAAGGCGCGCGCCCTCGCGAGCGAGTTCCTTCGCGATCGCGACGCCGATGCCCGACGAAGCGCCCGTGACCAGTGCGCCGACATCGTGAAAGGGGGACGGGGCCACGGAATGAAACTCCTCGAACGCGCACGGAAACCGCCGAGGTTCGTATGCGGATCGGAATGCTACGCGAGGAGGTCGGTCCAGCGCGGGGGATACCGGTCCTCGAGCATCGACACCGCGAACGCTCGACACAGGTCGCGCGTCTCTCGGAGCGCGTCGCCCGACACGTCGACCGTCGCCTCCACCGGGACACGGCGACCCCAGTCGGGATCGAGCAGGAGCAGCTTCGCCCCGGCGACGTCCTTGCCCGTCACCCGCTCGGCGGCCAACGCGTAAAGGCGCAACTGCGTCGCGTAGTGCTCGACGAGCGCGGCCGGCGACTTGAGGCGACCCCGCGGGGAATTCGTCTTGTGATCGAGCACGAGAATCTTCCCGTCAGCCGCCCCCATCCAGAGATCGATCGCTCCCTTGACGAGGAGCGAGCGATAGGGCCCGACCTGCGCTTCGTCGGGAAAGCGGATGCGCGCGTGGAACGCCGCCTCCCTCCGCACCGCGTGCCCGGCGCGAAGCGCGTGGTCGAGGGCTTGACCCGTCGCCGAATCGAGGAACCGCTCGACCATTGCGAGCGCGAGTGGCGCCGCGGCCGCCGAACCGACGGGGAACTCCTCGATGATCGACGCCTCGACGAGGGCGCGGACGACGACACCGGGCCGGTAGCGTTCGAGCGCCCGGTGAACGGCACGCCCGAGTGCCGCACGATCCACGCCGTCGAGAGGCTCACGTTCGTCGTCGTCGCGGGACGCCCTCGCCATGTCGGGCGAGTCCTCCCCCGCCGATCCCCCATCGTCGTGCCGTTGACGGGCCGCGGGGTCGTCGCGTTCGCGCCGCGGGATCCGCGTCCGAACGACCGGATCGGCCCCGAGCACGCGCTCGTCGTAGTAGCGCGCGGGCGACTGCGCGAAGAGGAGCAGATCGGAGATCGGCACGACGAAGGGCGTTCGATGAAGGTGCGAGACTGGTGCCGCGATGCGGGCCCGCGCCGCCGCAAATCCCGCGAGGTCGACGGCGGCGGCAACGGGAAGGCGGGTCGCCGGTGGCGCGGCGGCGAGTACCGCCCGCACCTCGCCCTCCCCCGGCGTGAAGTCGAGCACGCGGACGTCGATGGGCGCGCCGAATCCGGGCACGACGTGGGTCCCCGCCGAACTTGGCGCGTCCAGCGTCTCCCACAACGTTTTGCCCCATCCCGAGAGTCGCGAGGGACCGCCGTCTTTGTTGCGACCGATGCAGCTCGTCGTCACGACGAGGCGCTCCTCCGCCCGAGTCAACGCCACATACAGGAGCCGCGTCGACTCCCTCGCATCCGCGGCCGCGTCGGTTTCGGCGAGCGCCGCGTAGCCGCCGGGCGCACGCGTGACGCCGTCGAGCGGATCGCGCACCCGCCACCCGACGCCGCCGTCCCGCGCGACGTGAAACGCGGGCGTGCCGTGTCGGTCCCTGCGATTCGTGTCGGCGACGATCACACACGGCCACTCGAGCCCCTTGGCCGCGTGGATCGTCAACAACGACACGACGTCACCGGGCGCCCCCGCCGCTGCCTCGGCCTCGTTGATGTCGTGATCTTTCAGGTCGGAGAGGTAGCGCAGGAAGTCGAGCAACCCGTGCCCCCCCTCCTCATCGAGGCGTCGCGCGATCGAAAGCGCCTTCTCGAGGTTCTTCGCCCGCCGGGCGCCCCCCTCCTGCAGCAGCGCCGTCGGAATCGAGTCGAACGTCGACATGGCCCGCTGGATGAGATCCTCGAGCCGCGACCCCGCGGCGAACGTCCGCAACCGGTGGAGTGCGTCGACGGCCGCTTTGAGCGCCGGACGCCTCGTGGCCGCGACAAGGGGGCTCTCCCTGCGTCCACCAGCCCCTTTCCCTCCGAAAACGGCAAGCAGGTCTTCATCGGTCGCGCCGACCGCGGGGCTCGCGAGCCATGCGGCGACGGCGAAGCCGTCCAGGGGATCGTGGACGACGCGCAGCAGATGGACGAGATCGCGCATCTCTTCCGTGTCGTAGTAGCCCCGCCCCTTGCCGGTGTGGAACGGGATGCCCCGTGCCGCGAGTGCGCGCTCGAACGCCGGCAGATTGCCTCGGGCGCGCACGAGGATCGCGATGTCACCGTAGCCGAGAGGTCGCGGCGCGCTCGGGGAGCGACCCCGCTCGCGCTTCGTCCGAAGCGTCCCCTCCCGCGTCCACGCGACGATCCGATCGGCGACGACGTCGGCCTCGGCCTCGCTCCGCGTCCGCCCCGACGCCGACGGGCACACGACCAGCGCGAACTCGACCGGGATCGGCGTGTCTCGATCGACGAACTCGGCGCGGGACACGAGCGGCTCGTAGGGTACGGCGGGCGCCCCGGGATCGGCCGTCGCCGCGAACAGGCGAGGGAACAGCGCGTTGTGGAACGCGACCAATTCGGGGCGACTGCGGAACGAGTCGGCGAGTTGGTGCCGGCCGTCGACACCCGTCTGCGCAAACTGTCGCTCGATCACCCCCACGTCGGCACCGCGGAACCGGTAGATGGACTGCTTGGGGTCGCCGACCGCGAAGAGGTCGACTCGGCGGCCAAGCCCCGCCCCGCACAATCGTTCGAGAATCGCGGCCTGGACCGGATTGACGTCCTGGAACTCGTCTACCAGCAGTTCGAGCGGCCGACCGGGCAGCACGCGCCGCCGCGCGGCGAACCGGTCGAGCAGCGCCAGCACGCGCACCTCAAGATCGGAGAAGTCGAGGACGCCCCGTTCGCCCTTCTCGCGCTCGAGCGCGGCGTCGTACTCGACGAGCAGCGACCGCAGCGGTTCGTCGATCTCCCGTTTCGCGATTTCGTCGAGCAACGACGCCACGACGACCTCGTACGCCGCCTGGACGGCGTTGCGCGCCGCCGTCACGGTCTTGGGCCTCTTCTTCGGCAGCACGAGGACGTCGCCGACGAGCTTCGCACCCGCAACTCGCGACGCCCGCCGCACCGCGTCGTCGGTCGCGACGGCAAGCGATGCTTCGACGGGCAGCTTCACCCTCGACGCGAGATACGCCTTGATGTCGTCGGGCGCGAACCCGGCTTGCGCCACCTGGACGTCGACGTCGTCGAGCGCGCGCCGCAACTCGACCAACGCATCCGCGAGCGAAGGGCCGCTGCTCACGATATGGACGCGCTCGATCGTGAGCGCCGCCCCGCGCAGGCGTACATGGAGATCGAGTACGTCGCGCCACGCGGTCTCGGAACCGAGCCGCCGCAGCACCTTGCGGCGTTCGTCGCCGCGTCGCCGAAGGCGCCGATCGAGCTTCGACCAGACGTCTTCCCGCAGCATCGTCGCGCCGGTCTCGTCGAGCAGGTCGAACGTCGGGTCGATGCCCGCCTCGACCGCATGCTCGCGCAGTAGGCGAGCGCCATACGCGTGGATCGTGGAGATCGGCGCGAACTCGACGTCGCGCGCGCGCGATGCGAGGTCGGGGGCCGCGGCAAACGCGGCCGCGATCCGTTCGCGCATCTCGGAGGCGGCCTTCTCGGTGAACGTCAGCGCGGCGATCCGGCGTACGAGCGCCCCCTCGCGGCGGGCGAGGGTGAGATAGCGCTCGGTCAGGACCGTGGTCTTCCCCGAGCCGGCCCCCGCCAGCACGAGGGCATCGCCGGCCGCGTGATCGACGGCGCTCGCCTGCGACGGAGTCAGCGGGTGGCTCACGAGTCGTCCCCCTCGTCCTCGTCGAGATCGGGCTCAAGAGCCGCGTCGTCGGGGCGCAACGGGATCAACGAGAAGAGCCGCTTGTCGGGCCGGCACACGGCTTCGAAGGCGCAACGCGCGCAACGCCCCCGCGCGAGCGGCAGTTTTCGATGCCCGCCACCGGCCCCCCGCCGAACGAAGGCCACGACCTCCGACGCCCGCCGCTCGGCGCCGCCGAGCAGCTTCTCGCGGAAGTCGGCCGTCGACAACAGCGTCGCGGGCTTCCCCTCGCGCCTCGCCGCGAACGCCGCCGCCGCGCGTTCGTCGGCCGTTGCGGCTCGAAGCGGCGACGTGGCCGCGTAGTGCTCGAGCCCGACGACCGTCACACCGCGCACGTTCTCGATGGCTCGGGCGTAGAGCGCCAGTTGGAGTTCCTCGACCCGGCGAAGGTCACGCGCGGCATTCGAGGCCGTGCCGGCCGTCGCCTTGTAATCGACGACGATCGCGCGCTTGGCCCCCTCGCCGGAATGCGTATCGAGGCGATCGATTCGACCCGTCAACACGAACGCCCCGGCCCCCGAACCCAAGTGCACCTCCTTCGCCACCTTCGCGAAGTCGATCTCCACGTCGCCCGGCCCGGGCGCGTACCCCGACTCCTTCGCCGCCGCCTCCCGCACGCGAAACAGCGCGAGAACCCGCCGCAGGTCTTCCGCGTACCACGCCCGATCGGCACCGTCGGGCACGTATGCGCGGTCGTCGTCGAGCGCCGCCTCGACGATCTCGGCGTCGGTCGCGTCTTTGTCGCGCACCGCGCGTTCAAGCACCGCGTGCAACCAGATGCCGAACCGCAGCCGGTCGGCCGCCGTGCCACGCAATGGCGCGTCGTCGTCGGGCACGCGTGCAACGTTGGCGAGGAAGAACCGATGCGGACAGTCCAGCGCGGCCTGGATTTTCGACGGAGGCAGCTTCGCCGTCGCAGCCAGGAACGCGGCCGTCGCCGACGGCGGCAATGCATCTTCGGTACCCCGACGAAACCGCGCGGCTCGTGCCAGCCACGAGGAGACGAGGGCGTCGGACGCGTACCCCGTCGCCGAATCGGAACTCGCGACGTAGCGTCGCAGGTCGTCTTCGGTCGCGACGTCCACGAGCGGGGGCGCCGTGCGATCGAGGTCGGCCGGGTCGCCGCCGAAACGGGTCGCGCCGTCGGCCTCGCGACCGAGCGCATGCGCGACGTCGCGCCAAAAGAACGACGGCGCCGCCTCGCGACCGGATTCGTCGCGCGAGGCCCGCGACAACACGACCAGCGTTCGCGCGCGGGTGACGGCCGACAGGAAGAGCCGACGCTCGCCGACTTCGGCCTCGCGCGCGGTGCGCCAGGGAGCCGTGTGCCAGGGATCAGGGGCCCCGGAGTTCTCGCGCGCGAGTTCGGTCGCGAGCGCCTCGCGATCTTCGTCGCGCAGGAAGAGATCTTCCCGGGGATGAAGGGGAAATCCCTTCTCGACGAGCCCCGCGACGAAGACGACGGGCAGTTCCCAGTGCCTCGCCTCCTCGGCATCGAGCACGCTGACGGCATCGAGCCGACGATCGGCGGGCTCGCACGCCGCGTCGTTGGTTGCATCGAGCAGTTCGTCGATGGCGGCGCGAAGGGTTGGCGACCTACCGACCGGCACGACCTGGCTCGCCACTGCCGCGGTCGCCCCCGAGCGGGCCTCGGCGACCAGCGCGAGCAGGCGCCGTTTCGCGGCACGCGTCCTTGCCAGTCGCGCGTCGCCGGCCGGGTCGAGCGGACGGCCCTGACCGTCGAAACCGGCGGACGAACGCAGTGGGGAGAGCTCTCCGATCACGCGCTCGAGAAACACGGAGGCATCGCCGATGGTCGTTGCCTCGACCCGCAGCGCCTCGACCCGAAGTTCCTCGAGACGGCCCGCCGTGGGGAGCAGCGTTTCCCTCGCGTGGGCCGCGAAGTCGTCGAGCACGTCTTGCCATGTCGCGGGGAACCGCTTCGTGCGCCAGCGCAGGTCGGTCGTGTCGACGGCGTCGACGTCGAGGGGCGCGCCCGAATCGAGGGCGCGCCAGCGAAGATGATCGAGAATGCCGTGGGCGTCGAAGTCGCGATCGTCGGCGTCGGCGGCGTCGGCGGCGGTGGGTGCACCCGTGTCGCCGGCCAGCAGCCGGAGCGGCCCGCGAAGCGCCCGGACGAGCGGTTCGCTCGCAAGCGACTCGCCACCACCGACGAGCCGCACGGGAATGCCGAGACGTTCGAACGCGCGACGGGCCGTCGTGGCGACGCCGTCCATACGCCGCACGACGACGCCGACGTCGCGAAAGCCGGTCCCGTTTCCCGCGCGGACCAGCCGCAGGATCTCGCGCCCGATGCGATCCCATTCGTCGGCGGGATCGGCGCCGACCAATGCGCGCACGCCGTCCGAATCGGGTGCAGGACCCGCGTCCGATGCCGGTGTGTTCGGCGCGAAGAGGTTGCTCGCCAACGCTTGGAGCGCCGGACTCGCCGCGCGGGAGAAGCCCAGGAGGCGTTCCTCGACGAACTCCTTCCCGGTGACGAGGCGTGCCCGCAGGGCCGCCGTCGATGGGTAGAGGTCGGATCGAGCGTCGTCCCATGGCAGCGTCACGACCACGCGACCGCCCGCGGCGACGACCGCCGAGCCGACGGCGTCGAGCAGACGGACTTCGATGCCGGAGAAGTCGTCGAATCCGTCGACGATGAGGTGCTTCACGCCGAAGAGCGCGGCCCCCGACGTCACGGCCAACTCATCGACCAATGCTCGCAGCGAGTCTTCGTGGTCGGGCGTGCCCGCGCGCACGAGCGCCGCCTCGTAGTGCTCCCACCCGTCGAGGAAGGCCGTCAACCGCTCCCGGGCGCCGACGTCGAGGGCCCGCGACGCCGCGCGCGCACGGGCGAGCAGCGAGGCCGGCGCTTCCCCGGTCTGCTTCAACTCCTTGACGAGGCGCAGGAATCGCGATCGGAACCCGGCGCGATCGCGGACCGCGCGAAAGAGCGCCGCGTCGCTCGCGCGAAGCGCCTCGTCGGCGAGCACGTCGCGCCGACGGCGCGACGGCAGCACGCGGACGCGAAATCCGTCGGCCAATCCGACGTCGGCCGATCCTCCACTGGACGACGCGCGCTCCCGCAGCGACGTGAACGTGACGTACGACGTATCGAGCAGACCGCGGACGTCGGGACGATCGCCCCGACGCGAGATCGCCAGCCGCTTGGCGTGCTCGACCTCTCCGTACGTCGGCAGGAGCAGCAGCGCTGCATCGGGCCCGTCCGCGCGGACGGCGGCGTCGAACAGATCGAGCGCGAATTTCGACTTCCCCGATCCCGGAGGGCCGGTGACGAGGAGGCGAGGGGGAAACGGGAGCAGGTCTGATTTTCGGGTGCTTGTCGAGGCGTTCACGAATCCCTTTCGTCGACGGCGGTCTCGACGAGAACGGAACCCTAGCAACCTCGGGGGACAGACCCGACCCGCCTCAGAGTGTGCCGGGATGTTCGCCGACCGGCTCTTTCGTCGTCTGATTCTTCCCGCGCTGGCCTGCGCCGGTCTCGCCTCCGCCGCGGAGGTTGAGGAGGCGCGCCTGCTCCGTTTCCCGGCCATTCATGGCGACCG
>JANNRO010000344.1:0-9355 GCA_031401505.1 Planctomycetia bacterium | reverse complement strand
GCGTTCGGGCTCTTGGAAAGAGTTTGCGCGCTGGTGGCTTCGATCTCCTTCAAGACCGCCGTGTGGTCGGCTTCGAGCGACTCGAGATCCCGCGCGCGGCGTTCGAGCAGCGTGGACGCCAGTTGGTAGTCCCGCGCCCGACGCAGCGCCTCGCGCTCCTTCGGCGAAGGCTTCGACGGCGCGTCGGAGACGAGCCGTGCCGTCGGCTCGATCTCGAGCGACGACTTCAACACCGCGAGCGACGCCTTCTCGCGTTCGATCGCGGCCGCGCGGGCCGCGACCTCGCGGCGCGTGTCGGCGATGCGGGACGAGAGTTCGTCGGCCGAGATCTCGCCTCGGATCACGTTCTCGGCGTACGCGTCGACCTGGGCCTGCGCCTCGGCCAGTTGCGTGCGCAGCGGCACGTTGGCCGTCATCTTCGCGCGTACGGTTTCACGGGCGCGGCGAACGGTGGCGCCGACGACGTCGGCGCCCACGAAGGTGACGACGCCGCCGACGATCAATGCGGACCAGAAGAGCTTGTGCATGGAGGGACTCCGGAGAGAGAAGAGACGGGGACAGGGGACTCCCGGGCGTCGCGCGGAAGCGCGATTCGAGGGATGAGTGACGAGAACCGAACTATCGGAAGAGGTGGAGGCGCAAGGCGTCGGACAGGGACGTGGAATTCGTGAAGAGATAGAACGCCACGCCGACGGAAACGAGCAGGATCGCGCGGGGCAGGCCGATCAGTCGATGGAGCATCGCCATGACCGCGCCCGTGAAGAGCGAGATCCACACCAGCATGCCCGTGTCCTCGGCGACGTACGGTCCGCCGTACGCCCCGACCGGCCGATGAAATGTCTGCTGCCAGCGATAGAAGAGGAGCGCGAGCAGCGAAGAGATCGCGACGTGGACCGCGAACCATTGAACGTTGTCCCGCAGCGTCCTCTTCCGGGGCTTCGCCGACGCGCTCTCGACGTCGGCGATGCCCGATTGGAGCAGCGCGGCCCGCAGGTCGGGTACGCCCAGTCGGAACGCGTCGCGCGCGGCGCCGGTCGTCATCACCGCGAGACCGTAGATCCCGAGCGCGGTGCCGATGGGGGGGAGCGCCACCATCAGGAAGATCGAGGCCGTCACCTGGCCCTCCCGTGCGCCGGGACGCATGGCGGACATGCGGTGGCCCTGCTTCAACAGCAGCAGCCCGCCGATGACGAAGAGCACGCTCGCCGAGCCGGTCCAGGGCCAGATCGCGAGGCTCCGGTTCCCGAAGAAGGTCCCCGTCATGCCGAGCGCGCCGAAGCCGAACAGGATCAGGAGCATCCCGAACACGCGATCGCAGGCCGCGAGCACCTCGACGTGCCGCAGCACCTTGTGTGCGGCGGTCAGCCTCGTCGATGACGGGACGGTCCCTACCGGCACGGCGGCCGGAAGTCCGACGCCCGACGGGCCGGCCGCGGGGTTCGCCTCCGCGGCGTCGATCGCCTCGCGGAAGGCCGCGGCCGACGGATGCCGACCCTGCGTCGTGCCCGCGAGCGCCCGGTTGATGACGGCGTCGAGCGAGCCGGGGACGCCCGGTCGCAGCACGCTCGCGGGCTCGAAGCGCCCGAGCGGCAGCGAACCCGTCAACATCTCGTAGAGGATGACGCCCAACGCGTAGAGGTCGCTGCGCTCGTCGACCAGTTGCGAGCCGAGCCTTTGCTCGGGCGCCATGTACTCGTAGGTCCCGAGCACGACGTTGGTGTGCGTCAACCGCGAGAGATCTTCGGCCGCCTCGCCGCGCACGATGCGCGAGAGCCCGAAATCGAGCAACCGCGCGCGTCCGTCGGCCTCGAGGATCACGTTCTCGGGTTTCAGGTCGCGGTGGACGACGCCGCGTCCGTGGGCGAAGCCGAGCCCGGACAGCACGTCGCGCGTGATGCACAGCGCGTCGCGCCACGGCAGCGGTCCGCGCTCGAGCGCCTTGCGCAGGCTCTCGCCGCGCACGTATTCCATCACGAAGTAGCAGCGGTCGCCGTCCTGGCCCCGTTCGAACACTTCGACGAGATTCGGGTGGGACAGCCCGGCCAGGACCGCCGCTTCGCGCCGAAACCGCGTCACGAATCCGTCGTCGCGCGCGAGGTGGGGCGGCAGCACCTTCACCGCCACGCGCCCCCGAGCGGGGTCCTCGGCCTCGTAGACGGTGCCCATGCCCCCCTTGCCGATGACGCGCAGCAGTCGTCGGACGCCGAGTGTCGTCCCGACCAGCGAGTCGCCCGTCGCCGGAGGAGTGACCGCCGACGCCGAACCCGGGGGTGGCATCGTCGGGAGCCCCCACGGAGAGAACGCGGTCTTGCAGCGCGCGCACACCGCCGCCGTCGCGTCGGGCAGCGCCAGCACGCCCGTCCCGCAGGCCGGACAATGGACCGTCGTTGCGTTCATGACGCTCGTCGCCTCACCAGGGATGACTCTGCTGCCCACGGCGCCCCCTTTACAAGGGGCGTGCCGAAGGAGAGCAGGAATCGGTCGTCGGACGCAAGTCCCGTCCAAAATTCGGCTTGCGTCGATTCTCGGGCCGTTGCCGCGTGTCGTGTCCCGCGCCCGCGGTGGAACGGATCGTTCAACGAAACGTTCAACGGTCCCCGTTCGCGTCGTCGATGCCGTACTCGCGCAACTTTCGATTGAGCGTCGGCCACGAAATCCCGAGCAGCGCGGCCGCCTCGCCCTTCTTCCCGTTCGTCTTCGAAAGCGCCGCGAGCACCGCGCGCTTCTCCGCCTCGTGGACGGTCAATACCTCGGTCGTCGCCGGTCCCCGCGCGGCGGCAGGCGCCGTCTTCGCCCCGAGTTCCGCAGGCAGGTCTCGTTCGCCGATCGTGTCACCCGTCGTCATGACGAGGAGCCGCTCGATCGCGTTCTCGAGTTCACGCACGTTTCCCGGCCAGCGATGCGCCCGCCAGCGCGCGCGGGCCTCGGGTGTGAACGTCGGCGCGGTCCGCGCGAGTCGCGTCGCGACGCGTGCCACGATCGCGTCGGTCAGGAGATCCACGTCGTCGCCACGGTCGCGCAGTGCGGGACAGTCGAGGGTCACGACCGCGATGCGGTACCAGAGGTCCTCGCGGAAGCGGCCCGCCGTGATCATCGCGGGCAGATCGCGGTGGGTCGCGGCGACGAGGCGGCAGTCCATGCGGAGCGTGTCGTGCCCGCCGACGCGCGTGAACGTGCGATCGGAGAGCACGCGCAGGAGTTTCGCCTGGAGCGCCGGAGACAATTCGCCGACCTCGTCGAGAAAGAGCGTCCCGCCCGCGGCGGCGGCGATGCGTCCCTCGCGACGGGCGTCGGCGCCGGTGAACGCGCCCCTCTCGTGGCCGAAGAGTTCGCTCTCGAGCAGGCCCTCGACGAGCGCCGCGCAATTGAGCGCGACGAAGGGCCCGCCGCGTCGCGCGCTGCCGGCATGGAGCCGGCGAGCGACCAGTTCCTTGCCCGTGCCGGTCTCGCCGCGGATCAGCACGACCGAATCGGTCGGTGCGATGCGATCGACGGTCTCGACGAGGCGCCGCATGACGGGGGACGCGCCGAGAAGGGGCGGGGCCTCGTGCGCACGGGGTCCGGGGCGACGGGCGGGTTCCGGGTGCGGTCCCTTCGAGGAAGCGACGGGGCCCTCGTCCGACACGATCCGCGTCGGTCGTCGTGCCGCTTCCTCCGTCAGGAAGCGCAGACGCACGGCACCGATCGCGATGACGTCGCCGTCGCAGAGAATCGCGCGCGGGACCCGCGTCCCGTTGACCTTCGTGCCGTTGCCGGACCCCAGATCCTCGAGCACCACACGACCGGCGACGCGGGAGAGCGTCGCGTGGCGACGGGACGCGGTCTCGTCGAAGAGGCGGACGTCGTTCTCGTCGCCGCGACCGAGCGTCACACGCTCGCCGATGACGACGTCTTCGTCCCGGTTGGTGCGGCCCTCGAGGAGGACGAGGCGATCCACGTCAGTAGGAGGCGATCGCGTAGCCCGCGGCCGCCAGCGTCGCGACGTGGGAGGCGGGGACGAGGTGGGCGCCCGCAATCAACGCGTCGTCGAGGAAGCCCCGTTCGCGCCAGGCGTCCTCGACGGCCGACACCGTGCCGCCCAGTCGCACGAACTCCGCCAATTGCTCGACGAGATTCGGACGTCCGCCGGAGGAAAGTGCCTGCGCAACCCCTTTGGCCGCCATCCGCGCGCCCTCGACGTCGAGTACGAGCGCGGGCGCCGCCGACGTGACGTTCGCTCGCGCGGCGGCGAGGGCCGCGCGCACGCCGGCGACGGCTCGTTCGGGCCGGTCGGTCGAGTGGAGCAGGAGCACGGCGAGGCCCCGAACCGTCATTTGGGCAGCGTCTCGAGGAGGGTGGCCGCGTGGGTGGCGGCCTTGACGTCGGTGATCAACTGCTCGAGCGTCCCGTCCGGGCCGATGACGGCGGTGATGCGATTGGGATAGCCGGCCGTCGCATCCTTGGCGGCGCCGTACGCGATGCCGATCACCTTCTCGGTGTCGGAGAGCAGCGGAAAGTTGAAGTGATTCTTGTCCACGAACGCCTTGTTCTCGGCGGGGGTATCGAACGAGATCCCCAGGATCTGGACGTTCTTTGCGGTGTAGTCGGTGATTCGGTCGCGGAACCCGCAACCTTCCACCGTTCAACCCCCGGTGCTCGCCTTGGGATAGAACCAGAGGACGACGCGCTTTCCCTTGAACTCGGCGAGCGTGCGTTCGGCGCCGCTGTGGTCCTTCAGGCGAAACTGAGGGGCGGGCTTGCCGACGATGGCGATCATGGGATTTCCGGGGGGGCTCGTGGCCGGGCGGGACCCAAGGTCCCGGTCGGTGCGTGACGCAGGCGTCCGGATCGTACCCGCTTCGAAGTGCACCCGCCCCGTCGTCCGAACCGTCCGAATCGGCGGACCGACCCCTCCCATGGGCTAGGCTTCCCCGTCGGTTCCTCTCTTCCCGGAGTTCGCTTCATGCGCCTTCACTCTCCGTCGGGTCGCGTGCTGCTCGCGACGCTCGCTCTTGGTTCGCTGTGCTTCGCCGGCTACGTCGTTGCCGACGACATGCCCGCGCCGAAAGACAAGCCCGCAGACGGCGACGCGCTGCCTGCGCCCTCGAAACCCGCCGATCCGGCCAAGCCCGCGGATCCGGTCAAGCCCGCCGAGCCGGCGGCCCCCGTCGATCCGAAGGTCGGCGAGACGGCGCCCAAGGCCGAGCCCGCCAAGGCTCCGGACTTCACGCTGAAGGACATCGACGGGAAGGATCGCAAGTTGTCCGAGTTCGCGGGCAAGTACATCGTCCTCGAGTGGACGAACTACAGCTGCCCCTTCGTCAAGAAGCACTACGGTCCCGGTTCGATGCAGGCGCTGCAGAAGACCTACACCGACAAGGGCGTGATCTGGCTCTCGATCTGCTCGAGCGCCGAAGGCAAGGAGGGGTACCAGAAGCCCGAAGATTGGAAGAAGGCCGTCGCCGAAGCGAAGGCGGTCCCGACGGCGGTGCTGACCGACTACGACGGAACGGTCGGACGCCTCTACGGCGCGCGAGTGACGCCCGAGATGCGCATCGTCTGCCCCAAGGGGACCATTCTCTACTCCGGCGCGATCGACGACAATCCGTCGAAGAAGAGCGACCCGAAGGAAGCGAAGAACTACATCGCCGAGGTGCTCGACGCGGTGCTCGCGGGCAAGGATGCCCCGGTGACCGAGACGAAGGCCTATGGTTGAGGCGTGAAGTACGCCGCCAAGTAGGCGGTCGCGACCCGGTCGGGTCGCTCGTAGTCAGCGGTTGATGCGCACGGGGGCGGTGGACGGGACTCGGGTCCCGCGCACCGCCCCCGCTTCGTTGCATGGCGATCACCTGCAGAGGTTACGCAACACGAGCACGGCGACCTCGTCCGGGTCGTTCTCTGCCAGATGACGATCGAACGCGGCGCGCGCCTCCGGCCAGCGGCCCGCCAGCATGTAGGCCTCGCCGAGCCAGCGATGCGCACCGGTGTCGGTCTTGGCGCGCTCGACGAGGTGGGCGAAGCCCTTCTCCGGATCGAGGAGCGCCCCCTCGATGGCCAACTCGTGCCACTCGGTCTCGAGGCGACGTGCGGCCGCGAGCGCGATCCGGGCCTCGTCGAGCCTGCCCGACCGTCTGAGGGCTCTCGCGTGGAGCAAATGCGCGTCGACATCCTGCGGTTCGCGCTCGACTCGTTCGGCCGTCGCCTCGCGCGCGACGTCGGGTGCAAGACTCACGAGTTCCCGGAGATAGTCCCCGTCGGGCTCCCCGTCCTTGGACGATTCGAGCGTCGCCAACGCGTCGGCATGACGGCCCAGCGTCTCGTAGGCGCGCGCGAGCATGCGTAGCAGGCGGGGCCGATCGTCTCCGCGGGTTGAGACGTACGGCTTCAGCCGCCGGACGGCCGCGTCGGGTGCGAGCGTCTCGAGGCCCGCGTCGGCGTATTCGTCGCTCTCCGGGTGCGAGACGCGGAAGAACGCCTCGGCGGCCTCGCGACCCCGGTCGAGTTTCAACAACGTGAGCGTCAGCAGTCGAAGCGCATCGTCGTCCGGGATCTCGCGAACGCGCCGCTCCAGGAGCCCGACGGCTTCGTGCGGATCGATCTCGATCATCCGTTCGATCGGCTCCAACTCGTTGGGCGCGATCTCGTTGGCGCGACGAAACGCCTGATAGGCGGCGGACCTGTTTTCCGCGTCCAGTTCGATCTCGCCGAGTCGGCGCCAGGCGTCGAACGATCGAGGGTCGACGACGGTCGCCTCGATCGCGGCCCGGCGCGTGTCCTCGACGTTGCGGCGTTCGTTCGCCGCTCGCGCGCTCGTGTCGGCGGCCGCTCGACGATCGACCTCCTCGCGAAGCGACTTGGCGGCGTCGGTGCCGATCGCCGCCTCCGCGCCCTGCGCGAAACCTGCGAGCGCGACCGTCGGCGCGCCCAGCGCCTTTAGTTTCTCGAACGCTTCGAGGACGGCGTCGATTCCACGCTCGCCGCTCGATCGATGGATCGCACCTGCGAGTCGGTTCAGCATGTCGACGTCGAGTCGCGCCGGGTCGATCGACGCAAGCCCGACGCGAGCGCCCTCGGCGTCGTCGTCCGCGAACAGCAGCATCCGCGCGTAGGCGGCTTCGTTCCAATCGAGGTCCGGGAACGCCTGTCTCAACCGGCGAAGGCACGCGAGGCCTTCCTTCGGCGCTACGAGCGAGAGTTGCGCTTCCACGAGGGTGACGGGAACGGCCGACGCGAGTGCCGCGACGAGCACCGATTCGAGTTCGGCGACGGCGCCCGTGCGGACGTAGACGAATGCCAGTGTGTCCCAGATCGAGAGCGTTGGCTGGAACCCGACTCCGACGATCGCGGGATGCGCCGTGGAGCGGGTGAGCCAGTCCTTCAAGTCGAACGTGAGGGCGGAGGGAAGGGGGCGACGGGGAGGGGAAGGGGGCGCGGCCAATTCGGTCGGGGGGGCGGTCCCGGACTCGTTCGACGTCGCGACTTCGGACTCTGCGACGCGAATCGGTCGGGCTACCGATCGGCTGTCGTGCGAGCCCGCGAGGTACCCGGCCGCCAGACCGACGAGCATGCCGAGCACGAGTGGGACGGTCGGGCGCATGGGGGCCTCGCGAGGGCGCATACCCTACGAACGCTCGCCATCGTACGGCGAACGCGATTCTCGTACGCTCGCACTCGGAGGCCCGTCATGTGCCGTTCGCTCCCGATCGGATTCGTCGCCCTCGTCGTCGCGGGCGCATCGTTCGTGGGGTCGCGAGCGCGGGCGGCCGACGAGGAACCCGCGGCGCTGCGCGAAATGACGACGCTCGATCGGCGCAATCTCGAATCGAATCTGCGCTGGGTGCTCGCGCGCGAGCGCACCGCACGCGCCGCCGAGGGGTCGGGAACCAAGTCCGCGAAGGCGAGGGTGGGCGTGTTCGCCGACGCCGGATGCTGGCACGTCGGCGCGACGTCGGTGGTCGACGCGCTCGAGAAGGTCGGCGTGCCCTGTCGCGCGCTCGATCGGTCTCAAATGACGGCCGAGGGGCTCGCCGGGCTCGAGGGCGTCGTTTTCCCGGGCGGCTGGGCGCCCCACCAATTCGCCGCATTGACTTCGGCGGGCGGGACCGCCGTCCGATCGTTTGCCGAGAAGGGCGGTCATGTGCTCGGGATCTGCGCGGGGGGCTATCTGCTTTCAAGACTGGTGGTTTGGGAGGGGGAGGAGTTCCCCTATCCGATCGCGCTCTTCGACGGCAAGGCACAGGGTCCCGTCGCGGGCTTCCTGCCCTGGCCGCAGCGCTCCCCCGCTCGTTTGAAGGTCACGAAGGCGGGCGTCGCGCGAGGACTCGAGTCGGCCGGGACGCACGACATCCTCTACTACGGCGGCGCGGCGTTCATCGGTGGCTCCGAGACGACCGTGCTCGCGACCTACGCCGATGGCGGCCCGTCGATCATCGTGCGCCCGGTCGGCAAGGGGGAAGTGATCCTCTCGGGCGCCCACTTGGAACGCCCCGCGCCCGCCGAGGGCGGCGACGACGCAGCCCCGCCCGCGCTGTCAGGACCGTGGCTGAAGGCGATGCTCGGCCTGAAGTAGCGCGTCGGGCTGCCCGACGTCTACGCGACCATCGCCTACTACCTGCAGAACCGACCGGCTGTGGACGTATATCTGGCGGCGGCCTGCGCCCAGGGTCTCGCGGTGCGCCGGGAAAACGAAACGCGATGGAGTTCGCAGGGATTCCGAGAGCGCCTTCTGCGACGCCACGCATCGCGCTGACGCATGCTGCGCCTGCTTGCGGACGAGAATTTCGACTTCGATGTGGTCCGGTGCGTCCTTCGCCGGCGGCAGGACATCGACTTCGTTCGGGTGCAGGACTCGGGTATCGGGGGTGCCGACGATCGAGAAGTCCTCGAGTGGGCAGCCCGAGCGGGTCGTATCGTGATCTCTCACGACGTCCGGACGATGACGCGGGATGCGTACACCCTCGTATTGGAAGGGCGTCCGATGTTGGGCCTCGTCGAGGTCTCGCAAGAACTCCCGATCGACCGCGTCATCGAGGACTTGATCCTCTTCGTGGATTGCTGCGAGCCGCCGGAAATCGAAGGTCCAGTGATCTACTTTCCCCTCTGACCGCAGCCGCGACGGCCTGCCCGGTCTCGGCCCCCCCGTTCCGCGAGTCGCTCGTCGCGCGAGGGTTCTCGACCTGCGGCGCGAGTGCCCCGTCGTCACGTTGGTCGGGCCGCGACGGTGTGATCGCGCCGGTGCACCGAGCGTCAACTCGACCCTCGCTCGCCCCACGGGCTCGCTCGGGTCGAGTTGACGCTCGATAGCATTCTTGGTGAGGCACAGGGTAGGATCGTTGGATGAGGCGTCACGACGAGCCGATGGTCGTAGACTTGCTGG
>JANNRO010000343.1:0-5020 GCA_031401505.1 Planctomycetia bacterium | reverse complement strand
GGAGCCTGTCGGAGAAGCGCTCTGCTACGCCCGACGATCCTCTCGCTACGGCCGAATTGCTCGGCCGAAACGCCCTGCGAAGGGATAGGAACCCGCCTCGGGCGTTTCGGCCTGTGCTCTTCGGCCTCGCTTCGGTCTCGTCGGGCTCGCGACGAGCTTTCTCCGACAGGCTCCTAGGCGGCCGGGGCCTTCGCCATCGGTCCGGTGGTGCGTGCCCGTTCGCGGCGCATCGCAACCCCGCGAAGCGCCGCGGCGCGCGCGATCTCGCGAAGCTCGCCCTCACGGATCTCGCGCAGCCCACGCAGTTCGCCGGCCATCTTCCAGACCTCGGCCGAACCCGCGACGCCGATCATCGGGGGAACGGGCGCGGCAGCGGCGGGCACGTCCTGGCCCGCGTCGCGCGCCGCACAACGGAGGAAGTCGGCCATCTCGTCCACGAGGTCCGAGTTGCCGCTCCACAGTCCGATGAATCCGCCCGACGCGCGAGGCCGCGAGATCACGACGACGCGAAAGCCGGGGGTATCGGCGAGGAATACGCGCCAGCCCTTGATGAGGCGGGGACGCGGCACCGCGACGAGCTTGCCGAAGCCCTTGACCGTCGCGCCCGGTTCGATGAACGCGAACGTGGCGGACGACGAGGCGATGTCACGGTACCGTCCGCGACGGGACGCCCACTCCATCGGATTGGGAATCGAGAGGAACACGGCACCGCCGCTGCGCTCGTCGGCAACCGTCTCCTCCAGATCGAGTTCCGCCGCGCGCAACTCGGCGGGGTCGAGGATCACGAGCGTGCCTTCGAGCGCGGAGACGCCTTCGAGCGCCTCCTCGACGACCTGGGGCGAACGCAGCGTATGGGGTCGGTCGATTCCGAGGCTCGAGAGCGTCATCTCGACGGCGCGGAACGCGCCCTCGATGCGCGGAAGGGCGACCGAGGGAACGGCGACGCGGGGAAGCGAGGGCGCTTCCGAATCCGGCGCGATCCGAACCGCAGAGGCTCGCGAGAACGGCGACGTCGAACGAGATGAGAGAGCGTGAATCATCGGGAGTCCTTTTGTCCGGATCGCGGACAGGCGGGGTTCCATGACCGTCGACATAGCAACTGCCACGCCCGTTGGACGTTTGAAACGGCTCGAAAGGTCCGCCGATCCGACCGATCGGTCGATTTGGCCTGCGACCCGTCGAGCCGAGCGATGGAATCCGACGTAACTCTCTTGTTTGCAGTTCATTGTGACAATCTGGTGACCGTAGACCGCGGCTCATTTCCGCGACGGAACGGAGAGCCGGTACCCCTGTCGGTCAGACCTGACGCTGGGCCGACACGTGATCGCGCGATCCGGATGCCGAGTGAACCGTCCCGGCACGACGCCCCGGGGAGTTGGACGATCGAGCCGCCGAAGATGTTCCGTGTCCTTGCGGGGCGACCCACGCGGGGGACACGCCGTCCCCTCGGGAGGTCACACGCTCCGGGCAAACGCGACGTCGAAAGGTCGTTCGCGAGCGAGCGTCGGACGCAGGTCCCGTCCCGTGTTCACACCCCCGCGGCGGCCGCGACGGGCGAGCGGGGCTCGCTCCCTTGGCGACGGACGGGGCCCGAGTCCGACGGATTGACCGCCTTCGCCTGTCCCGCCGCGAGCACGTCGTCGTACGCCCGTTCGAGAGACGAGATGTATCGATCGAGCGCAAACAGTCCGGCGCGCTTGCGCAACGAGGCCGACCGCGCCGACCGCGCCGAATCGTCCTCGCCGAGGAGAGCGAGCACCGCCCGCGCCGTCGCGCCGACATCGCCCGATTCGACCCACATCACCCCGTCGGTCGCACAGACTTCGGGGAGTCCGCCGACGCGCGCGACGACGAGCGGCCGACCCGCGGCCATCGCCTCGACCGCGACCAGCCCGAACGGTTCGTCCCGCGACGGCATGACCACGACGTCGGACGCGGCATAGCACGACGCCGTATCGGTCGCTCGCCCGGTGACCACGACGGACCGGCGTAGGGCGGTACGGGCGATCCGCGCCTCGAGTCGTCGGCGGTACTCACCGCCCCCGTCTGGGCCGACGAAGACGAAGCATACGGGTTCGGGGTGAGCCGCGATCGAGGGGATCGCGTCGAGCAGCACGTCCTGTCCCTTCGCAGCGCCCCATCGACCGAGGAGAAGGACGACACGGGCGCGGTCGGGCACCCGCCACTCCGCGCGAACCTCGCTCACCGAACGCGGCGGAGACTTCAGCCGCGCGAGATCGACTCCGTTGGCGACGACTCGCGTGGGGATCGTGCGAAACGCGTGCGGACGTTTGCCCGACCTGGCGGCGTGTGCGGACGGCGCGAGCACGAGATCGGTGCAGGGCACCAGCAGTCGATCGAGCAGGCGGTGCTTGGGGCTCAGCGCACGCGCCGAGAGCGTTCCGTGAAAGTGGACGATGACGCGGGGTCGCGGGCCCCGCCGACGCCGCCAGAGCACGAGACGCACGACGGCCGCCGCGCGAGCGCTGTGCGTGTGGAGGATGTCGGGGCGAGCCTCGCGCTCGAGCCAGCGGTGAAGCGCCCGCAACCCGCGCAGATGAAGTCTCGAGCGCACGTGGACGTGGTGGACCGCCACGCCCCCGGCCAGCAGTTCCATTCGGAGCGGATCGTCGGGATCGGTCGGCGAGAGCAGGAGCACGTGGGAGTCGAATCGCGATCGATCGACGCCGAGCGCGCCATCGACGAGGACGCGCTTGGCGCCCGTGATCGCCAAGTCGGTCGTCACGGCCAGAATGCGCGGTCGACCGTCCTTCGGAGGGATCACGCGGGCATCGAACCCCGAAGCGCCTCGACCCGCAAGCCTGACGCCGCGACGGGGTCGGAGCGAAAGCCATCGCCTCGGACGAGTGTTCGCGGCCGACCCGACTCCGTCGAACCGCGCCCTTACTGGTCGTAGCTGTAGTAGAAGTCCCAGCGGTCGAGGTACGGACCCGGGTCGAACGGCCCCATGCCGGACTTCAGGTAAAACGTGATGCGGAACTGGACGAACTGCTTGCCGTCGATCGCGGCGAATCCGATCCCCGCGCTGTCAGCCGGGGTGGCGACGTCAGCCGGAGGCGGAAGCCCCGCAGTCCACGTCGGGAACGTTTCGGCTCCGGAATCCTTGAAGTAGCCGACGGCGCGCCATCCGGTGCCGACGGCGCTCGGCGATCCGTCGGGGAGGGCGGGAAATCCCTGAATCTCGATCAAAATTCCCGTCTTGCCGACACCACGACTCGCGATGAGAGGGATCCCGGCCAGGAAGTCGACGCGTGGCGTTCCGGGCGCCGGGACCGGCGTACCCGCGTAGGTCTGGTCGGGCACGATGAACTGCGGCGACGTGGGACCGGTGTCGATCATGTTCGAGATGATGCCGGGTTGGAGCCCGCCGCCCTGGAAGCGCGTCGCGTCGAAAACGCCGCGATAGAAGCCGGCGGGCGATCCGTCCGCCGGAACGAGGGTCGCGCCGGCGATGCCGCTGATCACGGAGTCCCCGTCCTCGATGGCGATGCGACCGAGGCCGCCGGCGCCGCCCGGGTTCTGGACGTTGTAGCCGGCGGCGTAGCCGCTGGCGCCACCCACGCCCCCGGCCGTCGTCAGCACCGTCGTGGCGCCCAGCGTCACGTTCTTCGGCGAGAGGATGCGGATTCCGCCACCCGAACCGCCGCCGCCTCCGCCGCCTCCGCTGTAGTAGGCGAACTGCTGCGCCGTGCTGTTTCCGTTGGCGCCGTTCCCGCCGCGGCTACCGGCCGCGTCGATCGTGCCCAGAATCGTGATGTTGTTGGACGACGTGAGATCGACGAAGCCCCCACCCGCGCCACCCGCGCCGCCGGTACCGTTCAGCTGAGCGGAATTCGTCCAAACCTGCGTGCCGCCGGCGCCGCCACCTTGACCGGCCTCCGGCTTCGGCATGCGACCGGTCAAATCGCCCGTCGTACCGCCGCCCGTGCCGTCGACGAACGCGTTCATGAGCGTAGGAGCCTGAGCGCCCGCTCCGAGGAGGTTCGATCCGGTCACTCCGGCCGTCGCGTGGCCGCCGCCACCGCCGCCCGGCGCGATTCGATTGCATGTGTAGTAGTTGGCGCCGCCGGTGGTCTGACCTACCGCACCTCGGCCCTGCCCCTGGCGGATCGGATCGTTACCGCCGAAGCCGGGGCTGAGATAGGCGTCGATCGATCCGATCGCCGCCGTGCCGTTCTGTCCGTAGATCGTCGTTCCCGTCGAATTGTTCGCGAATCCGCCGTCGCCCCCTCCGGCCACGCCCACGCCGCCGGCCGGAAACGACGTGCTGCTCGAGCCGACGCCGTTGGTCCCGGCACTCTGCGGTGCGCCGCCCGCGTTGTCTCCGCGAACGAGGAGCCGACCCGTCGCCTCGATGCTGATGTCGCCGCTGACGAGGATGATCGCGGCGTTGAGGCCGATGAGGCGCACGGTCACGCCGTTGCGGACTCGGAACGTGCGGTACTCGAACACCACGGCCGTGGAACCGTCCGTCGAATTCTTGCACGTGTTTCGCGTGGCGCCGGTGTTGAGCGTCACGTCGCCCGTCGGATCGAAATCGTCCGGATTGGCGTCGTTCGCCTGCGAACCCGAACTGACGCACGCGACGGGACCGTTGCTGTTGTCGGGACCGGTACGCAAGAACAGGTTGGCTCCATTGTCGCCGTCGCCGGCGAAAAGCAGCCACCCCTGTGCCTTGCTGGGCGAGCGGGTGGAGTTCACGTCTCCCGTCGAAAGATTCGGGTTGCTCGGGAAATCGGTCGTGAACTCGAACGTCTTCTTGCTGATCTGGATCAGGCGGTTCTCGGTCACGAACGACACCGTCTTCGGCACCATCGCGTTGCCACCGAGATCCTGGACGTTGTTCGTCACCTGGACCACGAGCAACGCGTTATCGGGGAACTCGCCGAAGACCGGCGTGAGCGTCAACTTCGTCGTCAACTGATCCTGGGAGAGCGTGAACGTCGAGCGCACGCGGCGGGCAGGCGTCGTCGCGGTGCCGCTGCCCCACGATGTCGGC
>JANNRO010000342.1:0-2473 GCA_031401505.1 Planctomycetia bacterium | reverse complement strand
AGACCGAAGCGAGGCCGAAGAGCACAGGCCGAAACGCCCGAGGCGGGTTCCTATCCCTTCGCAGGGCGTTTCGGCCGAGCAATTCGGCCGCAGCGAGAGGATCGTCGGGCGTAGCAGAGCGCTTCTCCGACAGGCTCCTAGCGCGCGGGCGCCTGATCTGCGTTCGAAGCAGGGGCGAGCGCCGCTCGCCCCTGCGGCCCCGATCGGGGGATCAGGGCTTGGGTACGAGCGTGTAGACCTTTTCGTCGTCGGGGCTCGAGATGTAGATCTCGCCCTGCGCGTCTTCGTCGATGGAAGAGACGCCGTTGACGTTGCCGATCACCGTGGGCGCGCCCGCGGCGCGATTGCCCGACAGCGGCAGGAGGAAGAGATTGCCGTTGCTGTTGTCGCCGAACACGTAGTGGCCCCGCATCGCCACGCACCGCTGACCCCGATACACGATGCCGCCGATCACGCACTTGCCGGCCTCTCGCGGATACTCGTACACGGGCGCGACGTACTTCGTCGGCTCCGCGCTCGGGGTGATCTTCAGGTTGCCCTCCATCAGGCCCCAACCCATGTTGCCCGCGCGCGGCACGACGTCGATCTCCTCGCGCTGCCTCTGTCCGACATCGCCGACCCACAGCGTCCCCGGAACGCCCGAGTCGCGGTCGAACGACATGCGCCACGGGTGGCGGACGCCGTAGGCGAAGATTTCGGGTCGCACGCCCTGCGCGTTGGGCCACGGATTGTCGGCCGGGATCGAGTAGGGGCGGCCGGGTGCCGGGGCGCGCACGTCGAGGCGCAGGATCTTGCCTTCGAACGTCGTCATGTTCTGCGCGACGCGGCTCGGGTCATCGTGTTCGGCCTTTTCGCCCAGCCCCACGTAGAGCATGCCGTCGTTGCCGAAGCAGAGCCCGCCGCCGAAATGGACGGGGTGCGGCTTCTGGATCTTGAAGAGGATCTCCGCCGATGCGGGGTCGGCCACGTCCGGATTCGAGGCACTCACGCGATACGACGCGAGCACGCAACGGTAGGGGTTCGCCGGTTGATCGGTGCCCGTGCCGTACATCACGTAGAAGCGGCCCGATTTGGCGAAGTCCGGCGGGACCGCCATGTTCACGAGGCCGCCGTGACCCTTCTCGATTTCGTCGGGAGCCATCTGGAGCGACGAGATGTCGAGAAAGAGCCTGGGTGCCACGGCCGGCGTTCCGCCGCGGAACTTCTTCGTCAACTGGATCGTGCCGCCGCGCTCGACGACGAACATGCGATCGGTCCCGTCGCGGGGGGCCACGACCGCGATCGGTGCCTTCCACGTGACGCCGGCCCACGCCTCGGTGATGACGTAGCCCTCGCCCGCCGCGCTCGCCCGGGGCGTGCCGACGCTCGCGAGCAGACCGATGGCCAAGGAGCACGCGACGAATTTCGTCACGCGCCGGGAAAACCGTCCGTTCATCGCTCATACCTCCGCTGACGACCGTGTTCGGGGCGAGCATACACGTCGAGGGGGCCTCCGACACGCTCGTGTTCGACGTCGATCGACCGCCGGCTCGGCCGACTCGCGCCCGACTCCGGCCCGGAAACGCGCGGTCGAATCGAGCACGGGACCGGTATCCGACGGCTCGGCGTGATCGCATCGCGACCGCCCCTCGGGAATCCCGTCGGGGCGTCGAACCCCCCTTGCTATCCTCCCCGCGCCGCGAGGCCAACGAGGCGGGCAACCTTGTTCTTCGACTTCGCAAATATCCTCGTCTTCTTGGTCGTAGCGCTCGGGTTCATCGTCATGAACTTGGGCCTCGCCTGGTTCTTGCGCCCCAAGGGCGACAAGACCCCGGGCAAACTCGCGATCTACGAGTGCGGCGAGCCGACGATCGGTCAGGCGTGGATCCGCTTCGACATCCGCTTCTATACGGTCGCCCTGATGTTCGTCGTGTTCGACATCGAAATCGCCCTCCTGTTCCCCTGGGCCGTCGTCTTTCGCGAAATGGTGCTCGCAGGTACCGGTTGGATCGCGTTCATCGAGGCGTTGACGTTCATCGTGATCCTGATGGCCGGCCTCGCCTACGTGTGGGCGAAGGGCGACATCGACTGGACCGGCCCCGGGTCACCCGCCGCGCATGCGAGTCCGACGCGACCTCAAGAGCATGAGGCGCAGTCCGCCCCCGAGCCGGCCGCGTCCGGACGCTCTGCGACCAAGACCCCCGTCACCACAGGAGGCTCGACCCTTGTCTCCGACCGCTGACGACAATCTCTACGATCCCGAACTCCAGCAGTCGGTCATCCTGACCAAGATCGACTGGGTCAAAGATTGGGGCCGACGTAACGCCTTGTGGCCCATGGCTTTCGGGCTGGCCTGCTGCGCGATGGAGATGATGGCGACGGCGGCCACGAAGTACGACCTCGACCGGTTCGGGTCGGGGGTGTTTCGGGCGTCTCCGAGGCAGAGCGACCTGATGATCGTGGCCGGCACCGTCACCCACAAGATGGCCCCGCG
>JANNRO010000341.1:0-1807 GCA_031401505.1 Planctomycetia bacterium | reverse complement strand
ACCTCAGCGGGCCGGAGTTTCTGGGCTTCTATCTGAAGCTCGGCGCGGGGATGTTTGCCACCCTCGTGCTCGCGCTGTGGGTGATGCGTCGACGCGCGGCGGCGGTTTCACTTCCCCGCGAACCCTACGCTGTCGCGTACTTGCGCGGCGGTTCACGCGAGGCCGCCCGCGTCGCGGCCCTCTCGCTCGTGTCGAAGTCGCTCGTTCTCATCACGGCCGGACGCAAGTCCTTCGAGCGCTCGCCGTTTCCTCCGCCGTCCGACCTACTACCTATCGAGCACGCGGCGCTCCTCGCGATCGAGGAGGGGTCGACCCTGCGCTCGATCGTCAAGGATCGCCGCGTTCGAAGCGCCACCGACGAGATCCGCGCGGGCCTCGAGGCGAGCGGACACCTCTCGAGTGCGAACTCGGATCGTCCGCGCCGCGCCCTCTTCGCCGCCGTCGCGATCGTGCTGCTCGGTACCGCGGCGACCAAGCTCGCGGTCGCGCTCGTTCGCGGGCGGACCAACGTCTTCTTCCTCATCGTCCTCGCGTTCTTTTACGGCGTGTTGCTCGTGTGGCTCTCGCGACGGAGCGAGGCGCACGCGGGCACCTCGGCGGTCCGCACGCTGCGCGAACTGATCGGTCGCTCGGGTGCCGTTCACGCCACCGCGGCGTCACTGCGTGACAACCCCGAGACGCTCCTGCGCGCCGCGGCGATCGGCATCATCGGCGGACCCTTCTCGTCGTCGGGAGCCGTTCGTGCTCGGGATCGCGCGACGAATTCCGACGGGTCGACACACTGGGGCGGTGGATGTGGAGGGGGCGCCGGGGGAGGAGACGGCGGCGGCGGAGGGGGGGGTGGTTGCGGCGGCGGCTGCGGTGGTTGCGGGGGATCGTGAGCGATCCGGGCGTGCGAGTCGGGCTCGGCTGGCGCCCTGCGCTCGCGCCGGGAATCCTCGCACACCTGGATCGCATCGACGTCCTCGAGGTGCTGGCCGAGGACGCGATTCGAGCCAGCACCGCGGAACGACGATCGCTGCGCGCGCTCGCGCGCGAGGTGCCCGTCTGGGTCCACGCCGTCTCGCTCGGGCTCGCGTCGACAGCGCCCGTCGATCCGAAGCGACTGTCCGCCATCGCGCGCGTCGTCGGCGAACTCGAGCCCGAGGGCTTCAGCGAGCACCTGGCGTTCGTGCGGGGCGGAGGAATCGAGATCGGACATCTGGCGGCCCCGCCCCGCAACGCGGCGACGGTCGAGGGCTGCGCTCGCAATATCGAGGCAACGAGGAAGGCCGTCGGTCGCGCGCCCGTGCTCGAGAACGTCGCGACGTTGATCGACCCGCCGGGGAGCGATCGCTCGGAGGTCGATTGGGTCGTCGACGTGCTCGAGGCGAGCGGCGCCGAGATCCTCCTCGACCTTCACAATCTCCACGCGAACGCGACGAATTTTCGATGGGACCCGCGGACGATGCTCGATCGCGTTCCCGCCGAGCGTGTCCGCATGATTCACGTAGCCGGCGGGCACTTGGGCGAGCGGTTGGTGGACGACCACGTGCACGACGTGCCGGACGTCGTCTTCGAGTTGTTGGCCGACGTCGCGCATCGATCGAAGGGGCCGATGACGGTCGTGCTCGAACGCGACGGTGCGTTTCCGTCGATTGCGTCGCTGATCGGAGAACTCGATCGGGCGCGGGATGCGATCCGCGTCGGGAGGGCACGCCATGACGTCGCCCGCGTTTGAGGCGTTCCTTGCGCGGATCTACGTGGACGCCGCCGCGCGCGAGCGCTTCCTCGCCGATCCCCGCGAGTCGGCCCGATCCGCCGGCCT
>JANNRO010000340.1:0-6053 GCA_031401505.1 Planctomycetia bacterium | reverse complement strand
CTTCGTCCGCAGCTATGCCTACGACGTGGCCGCGGGCACGGCGAAACCCGACAACCCGCGCGCCGAGTACGCCGACGTCGTCGCCAACTGTCCACCCGCCTCCCTCGTACCCTGGGCCAAGGAATTCGCGATGCCGCAGAGCGAGGCCTACGGCATGGACCGCCAGAAGGAGATCAAGTTCGCGATGCGCTGGCGGCTGGGCAGCGAGTCGCAGTACAACCCCGTCGGGCTCTACTACGCGCAGGCGGCCGCGACGACCGGATACCTCTATCTGGCCGACGGCGGCAAGTACCGCCCGGCGCTGATGAAACACCTCTACGATCACTACGCGGGCGAGTCCGACCCGGACGCGCTCTTGAAGGCGGTCGGCTGTACCGCCGACGAATTGGGCGCCCGCATCGTCAAGTGGTGCAAGACGCAGGTAGGGGTCAAGTAGGCGGCGGTCGGACGCGGGTCCCGTCGCCCGATCGCGGCGCGTCCGACGGTTCCCGGCCCCCACCCCGGACCCCACCCCCGTCCGCGCCACGGACCGTGCGCGGAATTCGCGCTCCTCGCGGCGCGCCGATTCCGGTAGATTGCGTCGGGCTTCTGGAGGTGTTTGTGATCATCGCTTCGCTCCCGAATGGCTTCCGATTCACCTGGACCGGCGACACCGCACGCATCGATCTGCCGCCGATCGAGTCCGACGACGCGCGCACGTACGAGCCCGTCCTGTCGCAGCGCGACGCCGAGCGCATCGCCGACGTGATCCAGGCCCACGACGCGAAGCGCCAGCGAGCGGGCGCCGTCCAGCCGTTGCGCTTCGTCCGCCTCGCGCGCGACACGCGGTACTCCCGTGCGACGCTCGCGAAGTTCCGGGCCCGGCTGTCGGTCGCGTTCGTCGAGCGGGGCCACGACGTCTCGATCGACGAAAAGACGACGATGTCGGGGAGCGGTTCCGTCGTGGGCGCGGGCGTGTAGCGCGACGCGCACTCCCATGCGTTTCGCCACGGCGGCATGGATGCTCGGGGCGGTCCTCGTGGGTCGAGGATTCGTGCTCGCCGACGATCCGCCGGCGCCGCCGCCGGTTCCCGCTGCGCCAGCGGGACCGGTCGAGGATCGCGAGCATCGCAAGCGCGCCGAGGCCATCGCAACCGAGATCCTGAAAGTTCATCCGCATTCGGCGGTCGATCTCTTCACCGATCCCGCAATCCTCGACATCGCCGGGGCGCCGCGTGCCGCCACGTTGATCCTCCGGGCGGCCGTGGTGCGTGCCCAGCGAATCGAGGCGAATTCGCTCGACGCCGCGATCAAGCTGACCGAGCGCCTGAACGAATTGACCGAGTCGCTGGGCTATCGGACCGACAATGGTCCCCTCTACGACCGGGCGATCGCCTTCGGGAAACTCGCCGTCCTGGTTCACACGGGGCTTCGCGGCAAGATCTCGTCGATGGACCAGTGGCTCGAACTCCTGACGGCCGTGCGCAAGGACGGCCCCGGCGATCCGCTGACCGCGACCGAGTCGATCGCCGTGCTGGCGACCCTCGTCGTCACCGGCGCGCGGTACGGGTTCGACGTG
Organism: Planctomycetia bacterium; assembly: GCA_031401505.1. Lineage (GTDB taxonomy): Bacteria > Planctomycetota > PLA2 > PLA2 > JAEUHO01 > JANNRO01. The sequence continues at coordinate 4,495 of JANNRO010000340.1, read as the reverse complement.
AAAGCGTGGGGGTACCTCGCCGACGAACTCGACGTCTTCGCGAAGGGCAAGACGGGCGACCCGGAGGCGAAGCGGCTCGCCGTCTGGGTCGATCTCGAGCGCGGCATCCAGTTGGCGCACACCGACGCCGAGGCGTCGAAGGTCCATCTCCTGCGCGCGTTGCCGCTCGTCGCGTCGGGCTCGATCCTCGACGAGCGCGTCGATCGCATGATCGGCCGATACAACATCGGATTGACGGCCGCGCTCGAGGCCGGCGTCGCGCTGACCGTCGACTATCGCGCGCCGCCGTTCTCCTGTCGCTGGGGCTGGCTCGTGACGCGCGTGCCGGCGGGAACCGGCTGGACAGCGGTCAACGCGACCGAGGGCGATCAGCAGATGTCGACGCTTTCGCGCGTGCGCGAAGGGCGCGACAAGACCACGATCCGCCTCGCGGCCTTCAGTTGGGCGAAACTCGCCGACGGCACGGCCAAGCGCGGTCCGGTGACCGACAACGCCGAAGCGCTGATCGCCGCCGCCTACCCGGGGCGGCTCGCGCAGGTCGCCACGGTCACGAAGGAGTCGAAGTCGCTCAGCGGGCGATTCTCGAAATCGTTCGGCGTCTCGCAGGGCTACGAGATCCGCGGCCAGAAAGTCGACGGGACCTCCATCCGACTCCGGGACTGGTACTTGAAGTCCACCAACCCCGCGAAGTGGACGTTCGTGCTCCAACTCGATCAGGAGGGCGTGTTTCGCGACGACGACCCGGAACTGCGGACGATTCTCGACGGGTTGCGCGAGACCGGCGCGACGAAGTAGCGGCGGTCGGGGCAAGCCGACACCGGCGTCGGACGCGGGTCCCGTCCGCCGTTCAGAGCGTCTTCAAGAACTCGACCAATTGCCAGCGCTGTGCGTCGGATAGCTCGGCCGCGTAGTCGTGCCCGGTGTTGCGGTTCCCGTCGAGCGTCGTGTCGATGCGATGGGTATCCGCCGACGGCGCCGAGACCAATCCCACGCGCTTCGGATCGAACTCACGGTTTCCGACATGGAACGAGGTTGCCTTCGCGCGCTCGGACGAAGGGAGAAGCAGCGTGTAGAGGTCGGGCACCGAACCGTTGTGGAGATAGGGCGCCGTCGCCCAGATGCCGTCGAGCGGGCGCGCCTTGTAGACGAGGAAGTTCGTCGGGCGGCGCTCGCCTTCGAAGTCGGGGACGACACGCGGGGGGACGCCGTCGGTCGCCGTCGCCGGCACACGGTAGCCGGTGAACTCCCGGAACGACTCGAGCGTGAACGCGCCCTCGCGCACGCGTCGGTTGAGCACGATGCGGGTGATGCGTCCGAGCACCTCGAGCGCGGGCGCCTCCGATCGACCTTCGAAGAAGCGGGCGAGGCGTCCAGTGCGGACGACCCGTGTCTGGAGTCGTACGGCCATGCGCGGGTCCGTCCCGACCTCGCCGACGGGCGTCAGCACGACGGGAATGAAGCGTCGGCCGTACGGGTTTTCCGCGGGGTCGGTGAGCGCGTAGTCGTCGGGTGGGGGCGATCCGGTCGGGAGTGCGTGGCAGCGCGCACATGCGTTGACATAGATCCCCCGGCCCGCGGCCGCGAGATCCCGATCAATCGGGCCGAGGAGGTTCTCGGGCCAACGGGGCGGCGTCAGCCGGGACATCCGTTCCTCGAGCCGCGCGAGGCCGTCGAGGTCGACGCTGGTTTGGAAGAGCGTCGTCGGGGGGCCGCCCGGGGCGGCGGGCGGTGCAGTCAGATCGAGGTCGGCGAACATGCCGAGCGACTCGCCGAGGTTGCGAACGCCCGGATTCGCGGCCATCCCGTTCCACTGCACCCACTCGAGTCGCGATGCGTTCCACAGGAACGGAAAGCTCACGGGGGCGTCTTCGAGACCCGCGTTGGCGGGTTCGTCGAGGTCGCGGGCGAGCACGCCGTTCAAGATCATGCCGAAGGCGTCCTGTCGTCCCGGTCCGGCGTCGGTCTGCATCGGGATTCGATCGATTTGGCGACAGAGCCGATCGCGCAGTGCGCTCGCGTCGGCGGCCGAGTGCCCGGCACCCAACACACGCTCGGCGAACGGACCGAAGACCGTGCGGGTCGACGCCGCCGCCACGACGGCGGAGCGGACTTCGTCGAGGAATGCCGGCACATTGACCGATGCGGGGCCGCCTTCGATGCGCAACCGCGTCCCCGCGTACTCGATTTCGCCCGTGTGACATGCAGCGCACGTGATGCCGAGCCACCCCCCGTCGGGTCCGTCTTCGCGGCAGAGGCCTACGGGCAACCGATCGGGGTTCTCCGAGGCGGGTGCGTCGCTTTCCAGGAAGCCCGTGTGGCGCAGGAACGCCGGATCGTCGAGGCGCTGCGATCCGCGCGCGCGAGCGAGGGCCGCGAACCAGCGGTAGGGGAGCACGTGCGAGCCCTGGACGTCGTGCGCGTACGCGTGACGGTCCTCGGGCGTCCACCCCTGCTCGAGATGGGTCACGCCGGATGAAGGGCTCGCTGTGCCGTCATCGGAGCGGACGACCGAGGCGGTGACCGTGACGGCGAGGAGGTAGACGGCGCCGAACGCGACTGCGACCCGAATCTGCATCGCCGGACTCCTGCCGCGGGACGACGCGAGAGTCTAGCGTTGATCGTCTGCTTCTTGAAGTCGCTTGGCGAACACGACGCTGCGGTAGACCTTGCCCGGCCATTGCACGCTGTCGACGATGTCGTAGCCCCGCGCCTCGTACATGGCGATCAGATGGGCGGCGGGGCCCGCGGTGTCTCCGACGGCATACGTGGCGCCGCTCTCCCGGGCCCGTCGTTCGGCTTCGTCCATCAGCGCGCTCCCGACGCCCTGACCCTGGACGTCGAGCGCGACCGCGAATTGCTCGAGCACGACCACGTCGTCGCGGCGAAACCAGACGGCTTCCGAGGCAGCGTCTTTTCCGTGGAGCGCCAGCGTGCCGACCAGCCGACCGTCGATCTCCGCGACGAGGCACGTTCCCTTGCGCGCGCGTCGGGCGGTGACCTCGTCGCCCTGCGCGACCGCGGTGTAGTTGAGGCCCATCGATCCCAGGCGCGCGTACGCCGCATGGAGCAGTGCGGTCAGCGGTGCGATCGGCTCGTCGGAACGGAGCTCACGGATCGAGAGCGGCATCGCGGGATGCTACGAGCCGTGGATCGCTTTGCGTCGGGACGTCCACCACGTGAGGAGCGCGTGGGTGGGGAGGTAGATCACGACGACGGATCCCACGATCAAGAGGGCCACCCACAGGCGCGGGTCCATCCACGTCTGCGGGTCCGTCTCGGAGGGACCGTGGACCTTGTTGACGTTTCCGACGCGCGGATCGATCGGGAGCGGCGCCGCCAGGAACGACGCGACGAGGATCGCGGTGCCGAAGATCGTCTGCCCGATCCAGGCGCGCCGGTCGTACCCCAGTCGCCAGACCATCCAGAGCAGGAGAAACGGCAGCCAGAAGTGGAAGAACGACAGACCGCGAAGGAAGAGCGATCGGTCGCCATCGAACATGTAGCCGGTGAGATCGAAGACATGGTGGCGGAAGATCGCGTACGAGAGGAAGTCGACCACCCAAAGCGCCTGAGGCAGCGTGATCGCGACGGCTTGCATGCTCGCGAGATAGGCACTCTCGGTCCACAGCGCCACGAGCGTGACGAAGAGCGCGGCATCGCAGAAGTAGAGGAAATTCGTCGGGCCGTAGTGCGTCCAGTAGACGGGGACGAGCACGGCCATGAACGCCGAGTAGGCGAGCTTCAGCCAAAGCGGGATGCGACGGGCGGGCGAGGCGAGCGATGGACCGATGGCGGGGCTCGAGGGATGGTCGGGTCCGGATCCCGACGCGGCGTGCCGTGCTACGCGGGCTTTTGGCGCATGCGCGACTCGAGCGCGTAGCGCCCGGAGCCCCGACACGCGATATAGAGGAAGACGAAGGCGTAGAGGAGCGCCAGTTCGCCGCGATTGACCGCGGGAAAAAAGTTGGCGTCGAACTGGAGCTTCCAGTGGAACTGGACGTAGGCGACCGCCATTTGTCCGCTCGCGAGGAACGCCGCGATGCGCGTGAAGAATCCCAGCGCGATCGCCGTCCCGGCGATCAATTCGATCCAGGCCCCGAGGAGCATCTGGGGGTCCGCGGAGGAGACCTTGTGGCCACCGAGGACTCCGAACACCTTCTGAACGCCGTGAAATGCGAACATCGCCCCCGCGACGATGCGCAGGAGCGCGTAGGCACGGTCGGCGAACGGAGAGAGCGTGCGGGCGAGCATGAGGTGAGAACTCCGGGGGATACGAGAGGTCCGTCGAAGGGCACGAGGACCGAAACTTCGATGCCTTGGTCGCCGCCGAGGCCGGATTCTACTTCAGCGCCGCTTCGATCGCCTTGAGCAGGTCCGCATCCGACGGCGTGACGGCACTCTCGTAGAACTCGATCACCCGGCCGTCCTTGCCGACGAGGTACTTGCAGAAGTTCCAGTTCGGTGCCGCTCGCCCCTTCGTCAGGAAGGCGTAGAC
>JANNRO010000339.1:0-2391 GCA_031401505.1 Planctomycetia bacterium | reverse complement strand
CTCCTCGACGACGTCAAGACCGAGGACGCGAAGGATGCGGCGGGCAACAAGACGGGCGTCAAAGTTTCGGGCATCACGGCGGGGAGTTTCGCGAGCCAGTTCGACGTGAAGCCCGGCGACATCCTGAAGGCCATCAACGGCACGCCGGTCCATTCGCGCTCGGAGGCCGTGACCGTCGTCAAGGCGATTCCAAAGGAAACGACCAACGTGCAGGTCGTGATCGAGCGCAACGGCCGACAGATCACCTACGACGTCGATCCGCGCGACCCGAAGGTCCGTGGTGCGGGCGGCAAGGTGAAGTTCAAGTGACGGTGACATCGGGCGCGGCGGGGGCATCGGGCGCGGCGGGGGGATCGGGCGCGGCGGGCGGGTAGGGCGCGCCGCGCGGGTGCCCTCGTGTCGCACACGGCGATTGCGCGACGGGACCCGCGTCCGATTCCGGGGATCGGCGGGGGGCATCTCCTCTCGCGGAGTTGCCGCGGGGCGAGGATCCTGATACGCAAGCGCGCACGGCACCATGGGCACCGATCTCCTTCTCGTCATCGACATCGGCAACAGCGGCGCCAAATTGGGCGTCGTCAAAGGCGAGGACGTCGCCGGTCCCGTGCGCCTGCCCAAGTGCGACGGCCCCGCGGTCCGTGAGTTCGCCAAGCCTCTCGTGCGGGATCAGAAGCCGCTGGTCGCCGTCTGCGGCTCCGACTCCGCGCGGGCGAAGGATCTCGCGTGGGAACTCGGCAAGGTCGGCTTTCCGGGCGCGATCGTCGTGTCCCACGATCATGCCGGTCTGCCCAAGTCGGGTGCGAGGCAGCCCGAGCAGGCCGGTGTCGATCGACGCGTCCAGGCGCTCGCGGCTGCGACGCTGGCGGCCGGTCCCGCGATCATCGTTTCGGCCGGCACGGCGCTGACCGTCGACTACGCGAGCAGGGACGGCGCCCTCGTCGGCGGCACCATCGGCGTCGGGCTCGGGCTCGCGGCGCGTGCGCTGACGGCCGGCGCCGAAAAACTCCCGCTCGTCGACTTGAAGGGAGCCTGCCCGAACCCGGCGCTCGACACCGAGAGCGCGATCCGCAGTGGAGTGGTGCTCGGCGCGGCGGGCGCCGTCGAACGGTTGATCGAGGGATTGAACGCGCCGCCCGGAACGGTGATCTTCCTGACCGGCGCCGACGCGGCCCTGCTGTCTCCCCATTTGCGCGTGTCGCATCGGACGCACGGCGGGCTCGGACTCCTCGGTGTCGCGCTCGCCGTGCGTCGCGCTCCGCCAGGGCCCGGGTCGGGCATCGGCACGGGTTCGTGACCGCAATCGGCGGCCAGGAGTTCCGGGAGATCTGCGTTCGGGGAGGCCGGATCTTCGATCCGGGCGAGAACCTCGATTTCATCGGCGACGTGCTCGTGCGCGACGGAATCGTCGTCGCGATCGGTGCGCACCTGCAATTCGCCCCGAACGCACCGAACACCCGAACGATCGACGCCCGTCGATGCCTCGTGACGCCGCTCTTCACCGATCTCCACGTCCACTTGCGAGAACCCGGCGGAGAAGCGTCTGAAACCATCGCCACCGGCACGGCGGCGGCGCTGGCGGGTGGATTCGGCACCGTGTACGCGATGCCGAACACGAGCCCGACCGCCGATTGCCCGGACGTGATCGAGTTCGTACGTCGTGCCGGGGCCGCGGCCGGACCATGCGAGGTCGTCCCCGTTTCTGCGATCACGCTGGGCCTTCGCGGGCGCGCGCTCGTCGATTTTCACGCGCAGGTGGCGGCCGGCGCCGGAGCGTTCTCCGACGATGGCGCGTGGGTCGCGAGCGACGAGGTCGCGTCCGAGGCGTTTCAGGTCTGCGGGGAGAACGGCTGGCTCGTCATGGAGCATTGCGAGGACTTCGGCATCACGGGAGCCGGGCTGCTTCACGATGCACCGGCAGTGCGGGCCAGGGGCATCGCGGGGATTCCACGCGACGCCGAGGATCGCGCGACGGCTCGCGATCTGGACCTCGCGCGTCGTTTCGGAACGCGCCTTCATCTCTGCCACGTCTCGACCGCGGGCGCCGTGGCGGCGCTCAGGCGAGCGAAGGACTCGGGACTGACCGTGTCCGGCGAAGTCACGCCGCATCACCTCGTCTTGACGGTTGCCGACGCCGTTCGTGCGGATGCAGCCGGTGGTGGCGCCGATTTCAAGATGAAGCCGCCGCTTCGGGACGCGACCGACGTCCTCGCGCTGGTGCGCGCGCTCGAAGACGGCACGATCGACGCGATCGGCACCGACCACGCCCCGCACTCCGAGGCAAAAAAGAGCGCGGGACTGCCGGGAGCGCCGTTCGGGGCCATCGGTCTCGAGACGGCCTTTCCCGTCCTCTACACGCACCTCGTGCGCTCCGGCCGCCTTGCGCTCGGGCGG
>JANNRO010000338.1:0-5639 GCA_031401505.1 Planctomycetia bacterium | reverse complement strand
GTGAACGAGAAACACCTCCGCTCGAATCGGGTTCGTGCCGGGCTTTCCGCGCGCGTCCACGGGCGGCCCTGGCGGGGGGCGTTGCGTGCCGTCGTCGTCTTCGACATGATCGCGGCGGCGGCATGGATCGCGTTCGCGCTCGTGAGCGTGTCGGACACCAAGGTCGTGCTCCTGGCGTTGCTCTTGACACCCTTGGTCTTCGTCGACGTGGGGGTGTGGGAGGGCAGTTCGTCCGCGGTCTATGCGCGCGGGATCATCGCGGTGATGATGTCCTTCTTCTCGATCTGTGTCGTCGTATTGTTCGTCGTCTCGGGCTTTCCGGGCGGCGGCTTCTGGATCGTCGCGGGGTGTCTTGCTGCCTCGGTCCCGGCGCTCTTCTTCTGCATCGCGGCGCATCGGGCCTTGGAACGAGTCGAGGCGACGCGGCCGGTGTCGGCAGACCTCCTCCTTCACAACACGTTGCTTCCCGCGCCAAGTATGACCAAGCCTCCGCGGCCCGGCATCGCGTGGAGTTGATGGCGAGCCGAACCGGACCGCGGCGCCTGACGGTCAGTTCACCCCGGCGCGTTTCGAAGGAGCACGCTCGGACGGGCAACGTGGATTGCCGACCTCCGTCCCTCGGGTGGGTTCACCGGGAACAGCGCACGCACGGTTTGATCGGGGGTTCTTGGAGATAGGGCCCCGCGAACGCGGACCGCTCAAAACCCCAAGTCGCGCCGCAGGCGCCTCACGTCGTAGCGGGGCGGAGGCGGCTGTGCGGACTCCGACGACTCGAAGTCCTTCTACAGGACATCGAGGCGGTTGGATCCTCGAACACGCGTGGACTGCCAAGTGGACACTCCCGACCGATCGCGCGGATGCACCGGAGTTCCGCCGGATGGAGGATTTCACGGTCCACGTCCGGATCGCGAGTTGGGTTCCGGAGTCCCGACGATGGATCGGAATCGTGCTCGTCGAACTCGGAGCGATCCTCGGCACCGTCGAGTTCGCCCGGGATCGGCAACCGACCGCGAGGGCGTAGTCGCCCCGCCGTGGGGCGAGCGACCAGGAGACGCGACGATCGTGGATGCGTACGCGGAACTCAAGGCGGGCTACGACGAATCGAACGTCTCGTATCAGCAAACTTCCGGAAACGGGTGGTTCCCCCGTGTCCCCGTCGAGGTGGTGGCGACGAGCTCGCGTCCGGTGCGACGCTACGTCGAGTCGCGCGACGGCCGCGAGTGGACTTCGGGCGGCGTCGCGGCGGCGGGACTCGTCATCGTGGTCGGAACTGCGTTGCGACGAGGGAGCCGCGGAGCTGGTCCTCAGGCGGGCGAAGCGGCGTCCCGCTCGACGACGTCGTAGGCGAAGAACCGGATCGAGCCGTGCGAAGTCTCGAAGTCCGAGACTTCGACCCGCAGCCGTTCCAACTGTCGATCTCGAACGTCGAGGATGCAGAGGCCATGCGTCGGGTTCGGAAAGCCTGCCTCGATCCTCACGTCGCGGGGCTCGATGAATCGCAAGCGCCTCGTGTCCTCACCCCGCACGAACGTGAGGTCGAGATACGAAGCCGAGCCGTCCATACCCGTCCGGTAGTGCATCTCGGTGATGACGAATTCCCACGGGCGAGCAAGGATCGGGTGGTGGGGAGAGCGAAGGGTGGCCATGGGGGTCCGGTCGATGATTGGGTGCCGCGCGCGCAGAATCCTATCCACGTCCCGTACGACGCCCGTTCTCCCGCCTCGATCCGTTCTGCCACCGATGCGTCCCCCGTCATCCACGGTCGCGACGGGTGGGCGGTGTGGCGGGAGGATGATCCAACGGGGGTACGCTCTGCACGTGGTTCAACTCGATGCACCCCCGGCGCCCCATCCGCGCCACGTCGAGTCGACGTGGTGGTTGTCGTCGTGTCCAGCGCTCGCCAGTGTCCTGGCGTCGATCGACGCGGCATTCGTCTCCCGCGAGCCGTGGCAACGCGCACAAAGTTTGGCGGGAGGAATCGGGATGATCGCCATCGCCCTTCTGCTCAGTCCGGTCGGTCGCGGCCGCGTGCGATTCCCATTGGCGATCGTCGGCGCTTCGTTTTGCTTCCTGGCCGCGTCGGCTCGATTCTGGCGCTGACGCCGGCGCGGCCGCAGTCAAGCTCGGCGCGAGTTCTTCCGGGACGGGAGGCTACGGATCTCGATCCAGTACTCCTCCCGCACGTCATCGTCGATTTCGATGGGCGATCGTCCGCCGTAGAGACGATCGGTCCCGTCCTTTCGCGGCCCCGAGATCCAATACTGGGCACTCGACTCGATGTCCACGTAGTTGGACTTGAACCCGCGCCCCTTCAGGCTCCGAAACGTCCGACCACCGTAGTAGATGGACGAGCCGGACTTGGAGTAGGTGACTCTGCCGATGCGCGCAGGGCCCGAGAGTCCGGTGCTCTTGTCCTCGATGTACATGATCCGGGACTTCACGGCGCTTGGATCGCGCGGCGGCTGGACGGGCTTGCCCACGCCGCGAGTCTACTCGGCGACGGTTCGCGACGGGATTCGGACGTGTCAGCGACGGCCCAGAGGCCTGGGTCCCCCGTGGCTACGACAACTCGACGATGCGAACTGCGCCGGGGAAATCGAGCCGCGAGAGCTCGAAGTCATCCTCGTCGCCTGCACCGCGCTCGCGATGATCGGCAACTGGCCCGGACTCATCGACGTGCGGCGGCCCTTTCGACACGACCCCGCCCGTGGCGGCGCCAGCACGAGGACGGGCCCGCGTGGACTAGAACCGGCCGTCCACAACGCGATCCGTTGGCGCGAGCGACGTTCCTCACTGCACCCGGGTTCTCGTCCGCTCCGCCCACGGGCGGTGTCGGATGCCGAGTACGACAATCCCAAGACCCATCGCGACTACTGCGCCGGATATCCACTCGCGGCCCTGGATCGGGCGGAAGGGGAGTGGGTCCCAACTCGTCCACCACGGCGGTTCGCCGAGCCAGCCTCCCGTCAGGCTCGCAACTCCATAGCCCGCGATGGCGAGCCCGACGACGATCAAGCAGGCGCGAACAGAAAGCGGTCGCCGATCGGGCCAGACGCCTCCCACGAACAAGGCCGCACCGATGACGACGATCATGGCGGCCGGGGCATCGTGGAGTGGCTCCTTCGGATGAGAAGTCCCATATGGGTCTCGCATGCGGTCGGGGCCTTCTGTTTCTTCGGGTGTCTCCCATGACGAAGGCTGCCAGAATCTGCCGCGCGAGAGACTCGCCGTCCCGTACGCCATCGAGGCCAGGCCAACGACGACGAGGGCGATTCGGGCGGGAAGGCGCACAGGGTGATCGTACCGACGTCACCCGCCCCGGAGTGGGCCGCTGGCGATCGTCTGGTCGCTCACTCCGATTCGTCAGGCAGGTCCGGTCGGCACGAATGACAGACGAGCGCCGGTCTGCCAGTCAGACGACGCCACATGCGTGGACCGCTTCCGAGCGCGGAGGCCACGGTGAAGATGACTACGGCGGATGTGAGCCGAAAGAGAACCGCCAGAACGAACGACCCGATCAGGAGAAGGAGCGAGAGGAGGCCGCAGAGGCGATCCCATCTGGTTCCAATCGGGAGAGCGTTGGGGTCTACGCGAGGGGCGACCATGCGCCCGTCGTAGCCGCCGATCCGGTCAGGTCTCGACCCGAACGAGTCGACCGAAGATCATCGCGCACCACTCTTCGTGATCCGTCGCGATCGCGGAGCGCGGAGCGTCGCCATCTCCGCGTCGCTGTAGGGGACGAAGGGCGCCGTCTCGCTCGCCCACTTCGAGAGTTCCATCGCCGCTTCCATGCTCCCCTCGCGCTCGGCGATGTTCGCGAGCTCGAGGAGCCCGTCCGACTTCCGCTGCTGTTCGCTTCGCTCGTTCGTCGTTGCCATCGTGTCGTCCTCCTTGGGGACGCGCGCATACACGTTCTGCGTGGCGGACGTAGCGAGTTGATTCGTCGCCAGACGGGAGGGCGGGTGACGGGCCTACGTTCGGTCTGACATGGAGACGATCGGGGGGACGAACCCGCCGGAGCGGGGCTATCCCGCGCGGCTACGGGGCGTTCGGTCGCCTCGCAATCATCGACTCTCCGAAGCAGGTCACAACGACGCTGATCAACCGGGGATGGCCGGAAAGCACCGCGATACCTCCGAGCAACGTCACGGGGCCGAGCCACGCGCCGCCGAGGGTTCGAAGTAGGGGCCTATGCGCGGCGCCGGCGCCCCCACGCGCCGAACGCGGCGAGGGCGAGGCCGGTCCAGACAACGCCAGCCGAGGTCAACTCTCGGTAGGTGAAGTTTGGGATGGTCGGGTTGTACGTCCGCCGATACTCGTCCACGGACATGGAGTACCCCCCAGGTTCGATACATTTCAACCGAATCTCGTTGTCGGTCATGGATCGTGGTCCCCACCACGGCGGCTCGGCGAGCCACTTGCCCTTGTAGCTCGCGATCCCATACGCGGCGGCGGCGAGGCCGACGACGACGAAGGCGATGCGGAGGGCGGGATGCACAGGGGGATCGTACCGAAGTCGCGCCGACCGCTCCGCCGCGGCCGGTGTCAGGTTCGGCTCATCGGGGTCCTACCCAGCGGATCTCGACGGTGGCGCCGATGGCGCGCGAGTCGCGGGACGCGGCCCGACGTGATGCCCACGGCGAAGATCACGCCGCCAACCACGGCGATCGCGCCAGATACAAACGGAGCGATCAGTCTCTCTTCGCGGCCAGAGTGCGATGCGCTCTGCCACCACCACCGGGGCGGGGCTCCAATCCAACCTCCGACCAGATTGGCCACGCCATGGAGCGCGACCACCAGACCGAAGGAGATGAGGGCAAGGCGTACGACGCGGTTCATGGCGCGATGACCGATCGCCGCCGACACGACGTCGCTCCGAACGCGGCGAGGGCGAGTCCCGCCGCCACGGCGCCGCCCGAGATCCACTCGGTTCCGGGACGCGGTCCGACGGTGGTCGTCACGTACAGATACGGAATCGTTCGCGGGCGGCCGCGGCTGTTCGCGATCCCATCGAAGTCGGCCCATCGGACGTCGGTTTGCTCGAACCACGGCAGGATTCCACCGAGGCCGCGCACGGACTCGCGCTGGAAATTCTGCTGCCGCTCGACCTCGGGTGAATCCCGAAGGTACGAGACGACGGTGGGTCGTCGGGACGGGACACCGAGCCAACCTCCCGTCCAGCAAGACATTCCGAACGTCGCTATCGCGAGCCCGACGACAATGAGGGCGATGCGGATGGCGGGGCGCACGGCGGCACGGTCGCCGACTCCGGTCACTCGCGAGTCATGGGCCGGGTCGTTCCCGATCGCCGGACTCAAGTTCGGCTCGTTCATCCAGGCGTTGGCGCCTCCAAGGTTCGGAGCGCCGATCCGGCGCCTTCGACGATGCGTGCCCACTCAGGTTGGGCGTGCAGCCAGACCACCGACTTACCGATTCCTCGTGACTTGAGTTCGTCGCCAGCCACCGAGTACAGCGTGTGAAAATCGGCGAGTGCCTGCTGTTCCGCGAGCGAGAACGCCGCTCGGAATGTGGCATAGCTTGGGTGATACATGTCGTCGAACCACATGCAGAACAATTCGGTTGGGACGTGTGCGATCGGCACACTTTGCTCGTACTCGCGTTGCTGCTCGGTGTCGGCC
>JANNRO010000337.1:0-13472 GCA_031401505.1 Planctomycetia bacterium | reverse complement strand
CCCCCCCCCCCACCACCCCCGGGCCCCGCCGGGGCCCTCCCCCCCGCTTCGCTCACCCCGGGGCCCGCCCCCCTTTTTTTCCCTCACGGGACTCAACCCCCCACAAAAAACGCGCACGGACCGGTAGGGGTCCTACGCGGGCGTAACGGCGACCGGTGCCGGTTCCGGTGGGTTCTTCGGGGCCGGCGGAGTCGGCGGAGTCGGCGGTGCGGGCGGCGGCTGAGGCGCCGGGGGCGTCGGCCCCGTGCCCGTTCCATCTCCACCCATCCCGCGACCGTCCATCCCGCCCCGACGCGGCGCATTGTCTTCCGAACTGTCGTCGTCATGCATGCCACCACCGTGCATGCCGCCGCCGTGCATCCCACCGTCCATACCCGGTCGAGGTCCACGCGGACCGCCTGGCCCCATGCCTCGACGATCGCGGGGCGGAAGAGGCGGGCGATTGTCTCCCTTCGGGCCGTCGCTGGGTCCGGTCGGGCACTCACACGAATCGCCGTCGCGTGCCGGTCCGCGATGGCCCCCCATCTCGCCGTCGCGACGGGGCGCGTCACGGCGCGGTCCGCCACCCGGTCGTTGGCCATCTTGTCCCTCGAATCGGTGCCGACGGCCGGGCCCTTGTCTCATTCCGCCGCGACGACCGTGCCGCGGGCCGTCCCGGCGTACCCCGTCGCCGGGGCGTCGGTCATCGGACGCGAGCCCCGTCGGTCGTTCACGCTTCATTCCGGCGTCGCCCGAACCGGGGCCTCCGATTCCGGGGCCGGCCGCACGGGGCAGGTCCGCCTTCGTCAGAAAACCATCCTCGTTGCGATCGAGTTTCTTGAACGCCGCTTCACCGCGCGTGTACTCGACCTGGGTGAGCAAGCCGTCCTTGTTTGCGTCGTACTTCTCGAGCAGGAGATCCCAGTACGACTCGGGCTCCACCGCGTCAGCGGCGCGTGCGGGAGGGGCCGAGAACAGGAAGGCCGCACCGACGACGGCGCTGGCAATGAACGAGATTCCGCGCATGAGCGTGACTCCTGGAAGGGCCGGCCGAAGGGACCGACGACACAGAGTAGACGCGGGCAACCTTGCGGATTCCTAACGTCTGGCGGGGAATGGCGCGCTCCGCCCGCTTCAGATCCCCGCAAGGTCACGGGACCAACCTCCCGTGGACGGACGGTCTCGCCGATAGACTCGCCCGCGATGGACCCCCGAATGGACCCCCGACAACGCCAACGCATCCTGCTCGTCGAAGACGACGCCAAGCTCGGCAAGCAGGTCGCCGATCGTCTCGACGCGTCGGGGTTCACGACGACGTGGGTGCGCGACGGAGCGACGGCGCTCTTCGAGAAGCCGACCGATTTCTCGCTGATCGTGCTCGATCTGATGCTGCCGGGCGTCTACGGCCTCGACGTCTTGAAGGCCATCCGCAAGGACTGCGACGTGCCCGTGCTCGTCCTGAGCGCGCGACAGGACGCCGCCGACCGCGTGAAGTCCCTCGAACTGGGCGCCGACGACTACGTGACCAAGCCCTTCTGGCCCGAAGAGCTGGTCGCGCGCATCCACGCGCGGCTGCGTCGCCCGGTGCTTCAGCGCGAGGGCATCGTGCGCATGGGCGAACTGACCATCGATCTCGAGGGCCGTCGGCTCGCGATCGGCGGGGAAGACGTCCCCGTCACGAAGGTCGAGTTCGACCTCCTGGCCGCGCTGGCGCGCCGCGCCGGGGCGGCGATCCCGCGTGCGTGGCTGGTCGATCACATCCTGGATCCCGAGCGCGACGGCACCGAGCGCACGCTCGACGTTCACGTCTCGCGTCTGCGCAAGAAACTCGGCGCCGAAGCCTCGCGCCTCGAAACCGTGTGGGGCGTCGGCTATCGCCTCGACACCGGCGGCGGCCCGTGACGTTGCGCGTTCGTCTGGCGCTCGCGATCGGGATCGCGGCGATCCCGCTCGTCCTTTGCGCCGCGTGGCTGCGTCGCACGATCGAGACGCGCACCTTCGACGACGCGATGCGCGAGTACGCGTTCGCGACGATGGACGCGGGCGGGCGCGAACGCTGCGAGGCCGACCCGACGCGTTTCCAGATCGACGGCATCTCGCCAAGGCCACCCGGGCCGCCACGTCGGCCGCCGAACGGGCCGATTCCGCGCCGGGACCCGCGTCCGACCGACGGGATGGACGGCGGACCCGACCGCCCGTTCGGCCCCTCGAAGCCGGAGCGCGAATCGATCGGCGCGGCCGGGCGCGGGACGAGGCTCTTCGCGTATCGCGCCGATTTCACGTCGGCGAACGAAAAGGCGCCGCCTCTGCCATCCGAGCTGCTGGCGAGCCTTCGAAGCGGCGAGGAGTCGGCTTCGATGGCATGGCGTGTCGAGGAGCGCGATGGACGACGCGTCGCACTCAAGACCTCGTGGACCGACGGTCCCTGCGCCTTCCTGCTGGTCGAGCGCCTGATGCCCGAAACGCCGGGTGGCGCTCGCGCGTTCACGCTCGCGACGACGGCGCTGGTCGTGGGCCTGCTCCTCGCCGTCCTGCTCTCGGCGGGCCCGTTGGTTCGCCGCATCCGCCGACTGACCGGCGACGTGACGAAGAGCGCTGCTTCGCGCTACGCCGCACCGGTGCCCGAATCGGGACGTGACGAGATCGGACGTCTGGCCCGCGCGTTCAACGAGGCCGGACAGGAGGTCAAGGGGCACATCGAGCGTCTGGAGGCGCGCGAGCGCACGCTGCGCGAGTTCGTTTCGAACACGACGCACGACGTGGCGATCCCGCTGACCGTGTTGCAAGGCCATTTGACCGCCGTGCGGGAGGCGCATGAGGCGGGTCGGCCGCTCGACGAAACGGAGGTCCGCGGCGCGGTCGAGGAGTCGCACTACATCGCGTGCCTGCTCCAGAACCTGACGTCGGTCGCCAAACTCGAGGCGTCGGCCGACGCGCTCGAACGACGCCAGGTCGACTTGCGTGCGCTGCTCGAGCGCGTGATCTCGCGCCACAAACCGGTGGCGCGAGGCGCCTCGATCGCGCTGGAGCACTCGATTCCCGCCGAGCCGCTGCTCGTGACCGGCGACGTCACGCTGCTCGAACAGGCGATCAGCAACGTCGTTCACAACGCGATCCGCTACAACCACCCCGGCGGCCACGTGGCCGCGGTGCTCTCGATCGCGGCGCGCGACCCGCGATCGTTCGAGTTGCACGTGGTGGACGACGGTCCCGGCATCCCCCCCGACGAACTGCCTCACGTGCTCGAGCGCGCCTTTCGCGGCAGGGACGCGCGGACGCGGGCCCCGCACGGCGCGGGATTGGGCCTCCACATCGCCGACGACGTGATGCGTCGCCACGGATTCGCGATGGCCTTCAACCGTCCCGAGACCGGCGGGCTCGAGGTGACGTTCTCGGGCCCCGTCGTGTGACCGCCGGGAGACGGGGTATAGATCCATTCCCGTGCATCGCGCCCACTCCCTCGCCGCCGGGCTCCTGCTCGCCACGTTGTGCGCGTGCGGAGGCGGGGGCGGCTCGTCCAGGTCCGGCTCCAACGACCTGACCGGCCGATGGATCTTGACGCAGGCCGTGGCAGGGATCGCGGGCGACCCCGTTCACGTCACGGTCAACCAACTGGGCTCGGCGCTGACGGCCGTGGCGACGTGCAACGACGTCTGGCCGGTCGGTACCGGCTCGTGGGATGGCATTTCGTTCACGCTCACGTTCGATTTCGAAAGCGGCGGTTTGCTGTCGCTTTCGGGCTTCGCGTCGGGCGCCGACATCGTCGGCACCTACACCGCCGCGACCGACGGCGGCACGTTCACGCTGGTGCGAACCGAGTCGGCGCTGTCCTGCGCCGAGGCATGCGATCTCCGGCCGCTCACGCCCTTCGTGAGCCGTGACGTCACCGACCTCGAGAAAATCGACCGAGTTTCGAGATTCCGATCTTCCGCCGGCGCCGACGACGCCGACCGGTGCGAATCGTGCCGGAGCATGCACCATGCGTTCGCGCCGTTTGCGAACCATCTCGTCAACGGCGACATCGCGCTCTACGCCCCCATCGCCGGCCAGATCACGCGCGCCACCATCGAGTCGCACGGCGCGAGCGGCGCGACGACCAACCAGCGCGTCGAGATCCGGTCGTCGATCCACCCGGAGGTGACGATCGTGCTGCCGCACGTCGATCTCGCCGTGGGCGTGTCGACCGGACGTCTCGTGGTGCCGGGCGACCTCATCGGCACGGCCCGTCTCGTGTTTCCGGAACTGGGCGAGACCGCGACGAGTTTCGACGTCGCCGTCCGCGTTCACGACGTCTACGGGGCGCGTACCGTCTCGTGGTTCGAGGTCATGACCGATTCGTTGTTCCTCCACTACACGGCGCGCGGCGCGGTGACGCGCGACGATTTCATCGTCTCGAAGGCGGCGCGCGACGCCGAACCGCTCTCGTGCGCGGACGGCGCGTTCACGACGACCGGCACGATCTCTTCCTGGTTTGCCCTCGGCCATCCGCCGTACCTCGTCCGAACGGCACCGGGCGTCGTCGTCCAGCCGCTGCTGACGGTCGGCGACTCGGTCAACACGAAGCCGGACACCACGCCCTATCGCATGGTCGGAAAGCCCGACGGGCTCGGCGCGTTCGACAACGGCGACGGCACGTTCACCGTGCTCATGAATCACGAGCTGTCCAACGCCGAGGGCGTCGTCCGGGCGCACGGCAGCAAGGGCGCGTTCGTGTCGAGGTGGACGTTCGACAAGACGACGCGAAAGCCGCTCCACGGCGAGGATCTCGCGCAATCGGTCGGCGTCTTCGACGGCACGACGTGGAACTACGGCCCCGTCGCGTTCAACCGGTTCTGCTCGGCGGACCTGCCGCCGATCTCGGCGTTCTACAACTCGCAGACGGGCCTGGGATTCGACGGCAGGCTCTATCTGAACGGCGAAGAGGCCGGGACGGAGGGAAACGCCTACGCCCATGCGATGGACGGGACGAGTTACCGGCTGCCGTGGCTCGGCCGCTTCAATTGGGAGAACGCGCTCGCCAATCCCGGCACGGGCGACGCGACGATCGTGGTGGGAACCGACGACAGCGCGACCGGCCAGATCTACGTCTACGCGGGCACGAAGCGCTCGACGGGCGCGACGCCGGTCGACCGGGCGGGTCTTTCGAACGGCGTGCTGTTCGGCGTTCACGTCACCGGTTACGGGACCGAACCCGCGGCGGGTATTCCGTCGGGCACGGCATTCACCGCGTTCGCGCTCGGCGACGTCTTCGTGACGACGGGGGCGACGCTCCAGACGACGAGCCGTACCAACGCCGTGACGGAGTTCAACCGCCCCGAGGACGGTTGTTGGGACCGCAACGATCCGAACACGTTCTATTTCGCGACGACCGCGAGTTTCACGGGGCGCAGCCGCCTCTGGCGGCTCGTCTTCTCCGATGCGGCGAATCCCGCGCTCGGCGGGACGATCGACATGCTGCTCGACGGCACCGAGGGCCAGCGCATGCTCGACAACATCTGCGTCACGCAGGCGGGGCGGATCTTCCTCCAGGAAGACGTCGGAAGCCAGGCGCACCTGGGCAAGATCTGGCGCTATGACATCGCGACCGACGTGTTGATCGAGATCGCGCACCACAGCGACGATCTATTCACCACCGGTCTGCCGGGCTTCCTGACGATCAGCGAGGAGTCGACCGGCATCATCGACGTCTCGGACATCCTCGGCGAGGGCATGTTCCTCGTCGACGTGATGGCGCACTATGCGACCGACACGGAGCTGGTCGAGGGCGGACAATTGCTCCTGATGTACGTCCCGCCGAGCGGTCCGTAGCGCACGAAGGGTTACGATTACGGCATGAGCGTACGGCTTCGCCCCCTCGGTCTCGCGATCGTGATCGGCCTATCGGTCACCGGACCGGACCTTCGGGCGGACGACAAACCCGTCGCCGAATCGAGGGCGGCGCCCCGCTTCGTCGGAGTCCGGCGAGGACCCGAGAAGGACAAGACACTCGCGAAGGAGGGCGGGACCCTGGCCACCGAGAAGGCCGTCGAGGCGGGACTCGATTGGCTCGCCCGCCACCAGAACGACGACGGGGGCTGGGACGCCGACGGCTTCGCGTCGCGTTGCGCAAAACCGGGTACGGCGTGCGACGGCGTCGGCAAGGGACAACACGGCGAAGCAATGCCCTGCCCCTTCGACGCCGCGATCTCGGCGCTCGCGACGCTCGCGTTTCTGGGAGCCGGGCACGGCCCGTGGGTCGAGGGAGACAAGTACGGCCCGGCCGTCGAGAAGGCGCTGGCACGCCTCGGGTCGGGCGGCGGCGACATGTGGTCGCAGGCGCTTTCGACGCAGGCGCTCGCCGAAGCCGAGGTCATGGAGGCCAGGTACCGGTATCTGGCGGGAGCGAAGCGCGGTGCCGAGAGATTGCTCGCGGCCCGCGAGACCGACGGGGCATGGGCCTACGCGGGCGGATTCCGCGCCGGGTCCGATGTCCCGTTCGTGGGGTTGGTCGTCCCCGCGCTCGTCGCGGCGCGCGACGTCGGCGTCGAGTGGCCGGCGGCGCTTCCCGCCGAGGTCGATCGCTGGCTCTCGACGCTCGAATCCGAAAAAGGGCGGCTCGCGTACCTGAAGGACGGCCGCGCCTTCGGCTACACACCGACGACCGCCAACGGTCTGACGGCCGCCGCGATCCGGGAGTGGTTGACGACCGGACGCGAGGGCGAGCGTCACAAGGCCCACATGGGGCTCGCGCGCGCCGATCCGCCCGACTGGTCGATCTCGTTCAAGGAAATCGCGGTCAGGGGACAGGGGAAGGTGAAGGTCCAAATCGGGCACCTGTCGCTCTACGAGTGGTGGTACGCGACGATGGCTACCTTCCAGGCGGGCGGTGAGACGTGGCGGAACTGGTTCGCACGCCTCGCGTCGGCGTTGGTCCCCCACCAGCGCACCGACGGCTGCGCGCGCGGCTCGTGGGATCCGCTCGGGACCTACGAGCGGCAGACCGGCGGCCGTGTCTTCGCGACCGCGCTCTGCGTCCAGATGCTCGAGACGCCCTATCGGCACCGACGGCTCTCCGGCAACTGATTCGGGTCGATCGGATCGGATCGCAAGCGTTTACGATTCCGCGGTGCCTCCCCCGCCGCCCCCTCTCGTCCGCCCCCCCTCTCGTCTCTACACGGGTCTGTTCATCGGCGTCCTCGTCGCGCTCGCGATCACGCGCATCGCACCCTTCGATGTCGCGACGTGGTGGATGGAGGTCGCGCCGATCCTGCTCGCCGTCCCCGTCCTGCTCGCGACGCGCCGCCGCTTCCCGTTGACGACGCTCACGTGCGTGCTGCTTTCGATCCACGCCGTGATCCTGATGGTCGGAGGGCATTGGTCGTACGCGAAGGTGCCGGTCGGCGATTGGGTGCGCGATGCGTTCCACCTCGCGCGCAATCCCTACGACAAGTTGGGGCACGTCGCCCAGGGTTTCGTGCCGGCGATCCTGCTGCGCGAAGTGCTGTTGCGCACGTCGCCGCTTCGTCCGGGAAAGTGGCTCTTCGCGCTGGTCACGGGCGCGTGCCTCGGCTTCTCGGCCGTGTACGAGTTGATCGAATGGCTGGCGGCCGTGTTGATGGGCTCGGGCGCCGACGATTTTCTCGGGACGCAGGGCGACGTGTGGGACACGCAGTCCGACATGCTCTGTGCGCTGATCGGCGCCATGGTGGCCCAGCTCGGGCTCGGGCGCCTCCACGATCGGCAGCTCGCGGCGCTCGCCGGATCGCGTTTGCCGCCGCCGTAGAATGAGACTTCGACGCGCGGCGGGTCCCGAGCATCACTTCATCCCGGCGTCCTTGCCCTTGCCGTCGTCCATCGCGGGCACGTCGCCCCCGGCTTCCCCCCTCTCGGACTCGCCCGCCGCCCGATAGCCTGCCTTCTCGGCGTCGGCGGCCAGCACGTAGACCCCCTCCTTCGTCTTGCCATACCAACGGCTGTCGGGGCGATGGAAGATCTCGGAGTCGAGATTCACCCAGACCGTATCGAGCGTGGTCACGAGCGGCTTCAACTTCGCGACGACCCCTGCCGAGAGCCCGGCTTTGGTCAGGTCCAATGCCGATTCCCACGGACGCCCCTCGATGATCTTCTTCGCGAAGGCCTCGCCGACCCCCGGAAGCTCGGTCAATTGCTCGACCGTCCCGGTGTTCAGGTTGGTCTTGATGGCTTCGGTCGCGAGTTTCGCGTCGTACTTCGGCGCGGACCGGGTGGCCGACGCGCCGACGGTCACGAGCGGCGTCAGTTTCTCGATGAGCGCGTCCCCGAGCCCCGCGCCCGCGAGGTCTGCGACCTTTCTGTAGGGCCGCCCGGCGATGATCTTCTTCGCGTAGGCCTCGCCGACACCCGGCAACTCCATCAACTGCTCGTCGGTCGCGGTGTTGAGGTCCACCTTCGCGTCATTCGCTCGTTCGGGCGCCTTGCCGACGAACACGAGCGGCGTCAACGTCTCGATCAGCGCGCCGTTGAGCCCCGCGCCCGCGAGGTCTGCGACGTTCTTGTAGGGCCGCCCCTCGACGATCTTCTTCGCGATCGCCTCCCCGACGCCCGGCAGTTCCATCAATTGTTCGGTCGTCGCGCCGTTGAGATCGATCTTCGAGGGCTTCGGCTCGTCCTTCCTGGGCGGATCATCGGGTCGCGCCGACGCGACGTGCACGAGCCCGAAGATCGGCAGCAGGGCGACGACGAATCGAAACGCGCGGGCGCACGCAGGGAAAGATTGCATCGAAGTTCGGCTCCGGAGGGATCGCGAAATCGACCCGAAGGTCGAATCCCGCGCGAGACGCCGATGCTACTCCCGCGGCGCCGCCCGCCGCGTCAATCGAACCGCGCCTTCTCGCCCGCGAACCCGCGGGCGACGACGTCCGGTGGCAACGTGCCCATCGCGACGAGCAGTCCCGTGAAGTCCCACGTGTTCCAGCACTCGCGGATTTTCCCGCCCTCGATGCGGCATTGGCATCCGCCCCGGAGTTCGACGGGACGCCCCGCGTGCTTCATGCGCGCGGTGCAGCGCACGTAGGTCATCGGCCCCTCGTCGACCTCCGAATCCACGACGATCCGGATGTCGGTGAAAGTCCGGTGGAACACGCCCCAGAATTCCAGGAATGCAGCGGGCCCCGTGACCGGCTCGGCGCCGAGCCCGTGGGCGATCCCGTCCACGGGAAACAGTTCCTTGATCGTCGATGATCGCCCCTCGCACCACACCTCCTGGAACCAACGATGCATCACCGCGCTCGACTTCGCCGCCATGTTCGATCTCCCTGACCTCGTGGCGTGAGCACGCCGGCGGGGTCTGCCGAGAATACCCGTCGGCCCGAGCGGCGGGAATGGACGAAGCCCCTCCGCGGGCCGATCGGTCCCATCGCCCGAGGCGGGCACCGCCTCGTCGGGTCGTCCGCGATAGGCTCTGCGGCCGGACGCCCCATTGACGACTCGACTCCTCCTCGTACGGCACGGCGCGACAGGACGCACCGCCGAGAACCGCTTCTCGGGAGCGGTCGGCGTCGATCTCTCCGACGAGGGACGGGCGCAGGCGGCGCGGCTCGCCGATCGACTGCGTCGCGAGGAGATCTCGGCCGTCTACGCAAGTTCGCTCACGCGGGCTAGCGAGACGGCCGAGATCCTCGCCGGACCTCACGGCCTCGCGGTCGCCGAGCGGGCGGGCCTCGATGAGATCGATCACGGTCACTGGGAGGGGTTGACGCGCGCCGACGTCGAAACGCGCTTCGGCGTCGAGTACGCGGCATGGGAGGCCGATCCGTTCACGTTCGCGCCCGAGGGCGGCGAGACGGGGCTCGCGGTGCTCGCACGCGCATTGCCCGTCGTGCGCGAGATCGTGGCGGCCCATCCCGGGCAGACGGTCGTCATCGTGTCGCACAAGGCGACGCTCCGGCTCGTGATTTCGAGCCTGCTCGGCTTCGACCCGCGCGGGTACCGCGATCGGCTCGACCAGTCGCCCGCGTGCTTGAACGTGCTCGACTTCAAGGATGCCACGCGCGCGCGCCTGATGCTCTTCAACGACGTGTCGCATTACCAGCCGACGCCACGGCCCGTCACACCGAATCTCTCGCGCTGGTGGGACGTGCCGCCCGGCACATAGCCCCTTTCGCTACGGCATCCGCACGGCGTACGCGCCGTAGACACGTTCCGACGAGCCGTCCGCAGGCGCCACCCTCGCCTCGCCGACGAGTACGCCGTCCTCCGATCCGAGCAGTTCGAGGGTCAACGTGAATCGCCCTCCGAGCGGCAGTTCGTCGGTCAACGACACGACGCGGACGTTCGAGGCGTCGGACGCGAGTCCCGCCGGCCGATCGAAGCCGAAGCGCTCGAGCACGAGCCGCGCCGACCGCGGCGAGCGCTCGCGCTCGGCGCGGACGCCGAAGTCGAGCCGCCCCTCGGCCCCGTCGACGACCAACCTCCACGACCCCGCCAGATCGGCCGCCGAGCGCTCCCGCGGCGGGCCCGCGCGGCCCAGCGCGCCATCGAGCCGGCCATAGCACGGACGCGAGACGCCGGCCGCGTCGATCGCCCGTCCGACGAAGACCGTCGGGTCGCCGTCGAGCAGTCGCACGTCGAGCGTCCGACCGCGGCGCTCGTCGTAGCGAAGCCGAGGCGTCTCCGGGTCGAACCAGAGGCGCGCCGTCGAGCCCCGGACCTCGCCGTTGACTCGCAGCACGGGGCGCACGGTCGCTTCGGGATAGAGGTTCCCCACGCGCCGGTCGACCAGCACCGGCTCGTCGGGATGGATCGCGCGCGTCTCGTCGAGCCCGCGCTGGAGCACGCCCGGGACGCGATTCCACGCGAGGAGCGAGGGCTTTCCGTCGAGCGAGAGGTGCCACCGCCCGACGAACCGCGCCTCGGCCCAGGGTGCGGGCGTCGTGACGTCGAGCACGACGTTGGCGGCCGCCCCGTAGCGCAGGAAGTCGTACGACACCCGCGTCAGGCCGTCGGCGTGGGTCGTCGGCCCCCACGAGTTCTTGACGAGGAAGTGATGATCCAAGGGGTCGCGGCTCGATCGGTCGTAGCCCACGATCAACATGCAATGGCCGACGGTCGGTGCGCGCGCCGCGTCGTAGCGCCAGATCGCGTCGGTCTCGCCGTTGCGCACGAAGCAATCCCAGACGATCTCGTGGCCGCCCGCGAGGATCTCCTCGAAGCGCTCGGCGTAGGTCGAATCCTCGGGTCGGCGATGGAGGTAGATCCAGCGATAGTCGGCGACGCGATGGAACGCCGGCGCCGCCAACGCGGCGCGCGGGACCCGCGTCCGATCGTGGTTCCACAGATCCACGTTCCACGTGACTTTCCACCACGGGTCGTCGATCGACTCATGGCCGTCGAGCGTGCCTGCATAGGAGTCCCGATACGGAAGGTCACGCTCCGTCGGAATCGCGAACCCGTTCCAGAGCATCTCGACGAGGAACGTGCCGGTCGATCCGGTCGCCGCCGCGACGGAGTTCTCGGGGACGTCGGTCCCGTGGCTCGCGGCCCGGCTCCATTGGGTCTCGATCCACATGGCCTTGCCGAAGTAGGCGAGGAACTCCTCGGAGAGATCGAGTTCGCCGAGCCCGCGGCGGCGGTAGGCGGCTTCGAGCGCCGCGACCGCGCCGAATGCCGTGCACGTGCCCCGCGCCCCCTGGCGCTTGAGCGGCGTCTGCGCGGAGGCGAGGGTGACGTGCGCCGGACGGACCGGAGCGCCGGCGGGATCGGCCGACGACGACGGGTGCCCGCTCGTGGCGAACACGAGCGCGAACGCCAGCAACACGGTCGGGTGGAAGCGCGGGTGCATCCCCCGACTATCGACCGGGCGGACGTGCGATCCGCTGCGAGGGAGTCGGCTCGAGCGGTAGCATTCGAGGATGGGCCGCCCGATCCACTCGCTGGCGCGAATCGTCGTCCTTGCAATCGGGTGCGGCGGACTCGCGTCCCGCGCGCCGCTCGCCGCCGACGCGCCGAAGCCGCCGAGGGCGCGCCCGCCGTTCGAACTCCGGTTGACGACGTTGAAGGAAGGACTCGACGGGTATCTCGACCGCCCGAAGGGGAAGGAGATCGACGCCGTCAAGGCGGCACGCGCCGTGGGGATTGATCTCGCCAACCCTCCCCATCCGCTGGTCGCCCACCGCTTCGTCGACGGACAACTCTTCTACGTGTTCTGCAAGACGACCGAGAATGCGTTCGGGGATCGCGCGTACCTGATCCAGCGCGTGAAGAAGACCGAGCGGACGTGGCCGAAGCCCGATTCGACGTCGCCCGAGGAACGCGTGACGTATCTGGTCGAGGCGTTCAAGTCGATCGGGGGCGTGCTGAAGGGCGAAGACCAGCACTTCGGGCACTTCCACCTGAACGGCGCGTCGCGACGCGAGGTGATCAAGGAGTACGAGATCGGATTCGGCGAGGTCCCGACGGTCTGCGAAGGGGCCGCGTGGCCGTATGCACCCGGGTCGCTCTACCAACGCATCCAGGGGTATCAGGAAGAGATCGGGCTCTACGCGAAGACGACGTTCGGGATCGCGCGAACCTGGTCGCTGGTCGTGTCGCTGGCTGCGAGCGGGGCGCATCGCGTGGCGAGCGAGGCGTTGGGCTTCGACCTGCCGTCGAAGCCCCTCGATCCGGCCATCGCGACGCCGCCGCGGGATCCGACATCGGCGGACGTCGTGCTTGAGACCGGCGTCGGGACGCTCGGCGTGCGCGTCGGCGTCAGCACCGCCGACGAGGTGATTCGGGCGCTCGGCACGCCGCTCGAGGACGTGCCGGCCGGACGAGACCATCGGCTGCTCTCGTTCGGACGTTCGATCACGTGCAACATCGCGCCCGACGGCCTCTTGAAGACGATCCTCACGCGGCCGGGCTTTGCGGGGAAGTCGAAGGACGGCGTCGCCCACGGCCTCTCGCGCGCCGAGGTCAAAGCAATCCTCGGGGAGCCGGCGTCGGGAGCCTCCGACGCCGAGGCGTGGACGTTCGACGGGATCGTCGTCCGTTTCGACGGCTTCGACCGGGTGTCACGCCTCGTCGTCACGAAACGCAAGCCATAGCGCGTACGCGGAGTCCGGTGACGTTCGTTCGATTGAGCGACGGGACCCGCGTCCGAGGATCGACGCCCCGCGCCCGAGTCACTTCGGCGGCTGGTACTCGACGGAATACCGAGGCAGGCACGTTTTCTTCAACTCG
This sequence comes from Planctomycetia bacterium, assembly GCA_031401505.1. Taxonomy (GTDB): domain Bacteria; phylum Planctomycetota; class PLA2; order PLA2; family JAEUHO01; genus JANNRO01. Next base: position 317 of record JANNRO010000337.1, on the reverse strand, counting down.
CCTTCCAGCCCGCGGTTTCACCGCACGTCTGGTACACGGCCCCTATCGTATGGCTCGTGACCCACCGCTTACTTCGTCCGGCCGTCCGTCGTCACGATCGGGCCGTCGCGGCGGCGCTCGACGGCGGAACGTAGGGCGCCCCGAGTCACTTCGGCGGCTGGTACTCGACGACACCCTTCGGGAACCCCTTCGAGAGCAGTTCTTCCGCACGACGGATCTGCGAGTCGACGCCCTTCGACAGTTCGGCACCGTCGTACGTCACGATCTCGTGCGGCGCGACGCCGATGCCCTCGATGCCACGGCCCCCATTGAATCGA
>JANNRO010000336.1:0-11298 GCA_031401505.1 Planctomycetia bacterium | reverse complement strand
AATCATTCCTGCGGCTTTCGCGACCACCTACCCGCAGCTCGGTGCCCTCGACGTCATGCATCTCGCCACGCCGGCAAGCGCCATACTCTCCGCGGTGATTTTCAACGCGCTCATCATCATCGCGCTGGTGCCGCTCGCGTTGCAAGGCGTGAAGTACAAGCCGATGGGCGCAGCCGCGCTCTTACGCAACAACCTGCTGATCTACGGCCTGGGCGGCTTGATCGCGCCGTTTCTCGGCATCAAGCTGATCGATCTGCTGTTGGTCGCGATCGGGGCAGCGTGAGCGAAGGCGGCCATCACCCGCCGCCGCCGACTCACCATCGCGATTGTTCAAATCGGAGGCCGAATGTTTACGCATCTCAGACCCGCTGTCGCAACCCTCGTGGCCTTCACCCTGATCACGGGCGTGCTCTATCCGCTGGTGATTACCGGCGTCGGGCAGCTTTTGTTTCCGCGGAAGGCGAACGGCAGCTTGATCCAAGCGCACGGCAAGCCGATCGGGTCGGCGTTGATCGGCCAGCCGTTCTCCGATCCGCAACATTTCTGGGGGCGACCCTCGGCGACTTCGCCCTACCCGTACAACGCCGCCGCATCGAGCGGCTCGAATCTGGGTCCGCTCAATGCTGCCCTGACCGCAGCGGTCTCGGCGCGCATCACGGCTTTGCGCGATGCCGACCCGGATAACCGGCTACCGATCCCTGTCGACCTCGTGACCGCGTCGGCCAGCGGTCTCGATCCGCACGTCTCGCCGGCTGCCGCCCGGTTCCAGGCGGCGCGGGTCGCCAACGCGAGGGGAATCCCGACGGCTCGCGTCCTGGAACGGATCGACCGCCACACCGAGGGGCGGGATCTCGGCGCGCTCGGCGAGCCGCGGGTCAACGTGCTGTTGCTCAATCTGGCGCTCGACGACCTCGGTCGCGACCGGTAGCGCGTAGGCTGGCCGCCCCATGAGCGAGGATGGACGTCCCCGACCCGAAGACCTCCTCGCGCGCGCGAGGGACGAGGCGTCGCGCGCGCGTCGGGGGAAGCTGAAGGTGTTCTTCGGAGCCTCGCCGGGCGTCGGCAAGACGTACGCGATGCTCGAGGCGGCGCACGCACGCCGGTTACGGGGCGACGACGTCGTGATCGGCTGGGTCGAGACGCACGGGCGCGTCGACACCGAGATGCTGATCGAGGGGCTCGAGCGGCTCCCGCCGCGGGTCGTCGAGCATCGCGGCCTCTCGTTGCGCGAGATGGACCTCGATGCGCTGCTCGCGCGCCGCCCGACGATCGCGCTCGTCGACGAGCTGGCGCACACCAACGCGCCCGGCTCCCGCCACGGGCATCGCTGGCGCGACGTCGAGGAGCTTCTCGAGGCCGGCATCGACGTCTACTCGACGCTCAACGTGCAGCACGTCGAGAGTCTGCGCGACGTCGTGGCGGGCATCACGGGCGTCGTGGTCGGCGAGACGGTCCCCGATTCCATCCTCGACCGGGCCGACGAGATCGAGCTGGTCGACCTGTCGCCCGACGACCTGCTCCAGCGATTGAAGGACGGCAAGGTCTACGTTCCGGCGCAGGCCGAGCGGGCGCTCGAGCACTTCTTCGCGAAGGGAAACCTGATCGCGCTGCGCGAACTGGCGCTCCGGCGCACGGCCGAGCGGGTGGACGTGGAGGGGACGCAGTGGCGGCGCGACCAGGGGATCTCGAGCCCGTGGGCCGCGCGCGAGCGCGTGCTCGTCGCGCTGTCCCCGTCGCCGCAGAGCGCCGATCTCGTCCGCTCCGCCGCGCGGATGGCCGGAGGACTGAAGGCCCCGTGGATCGCGCTCTCCGTCGAGACGCCGACGTTCCACAGGCTCGCGGACGAGGATCGCGCGCGGATCTCGGCGCACCTGGCCCTCGCCGAGCGGCTGGGCGCCGAGACCCTCGTCGTGCGCGGCGAGCGCGTCGGCGACGAGATCCTGACGGTCGCACGCTCCCGCGACGTGACGCGCATCATCGTCGGGAAGCCGGGGAAGCGCCGGTTCTCGGAGTTGTGGCGGCCCGATCTCGTCGATTGGCTGGTTCGTGGCGCGGGCGGGATCGACGTCCTCGTGACGCGGGGCGCCTCCGCACCGTCGCCGGTCGCGCGACGTCCGGCGCCGTCGCGCGAAAGTCCCTGGGCCCATCACGCCGTCGCGGGTGCGATCGTCGGCGTGGCGACGGCCGGCTGCCTCGCCACGCGCGATTGGCTCTCGCTCGCCGACCAGTCGATGGTCTATCTCGTCGGCGTGCTCGTGGCGGCGAGCCGGCTCGGGCGGCGCGCGTCCACGACCGTCGCGGTCACGAGCGTGGTCGCGCTCGACTACTTCTTCGTCCCGCCCTACTACTCGTTCGCCGTCACCGACTCGCAGCACGTGATCACGTTCGGGGTCCTGCTCGCGACCTCGTTGCTCGTGAGCGGATTCGCGGCGCGCATCCGCGGGCAGGCCGACTCGGCGCGGGAGAGGGAGCGCCGCACGGCGGCGCTGTACGCGATGAGCCGGGAGTTGACCGGTTCGCGCGACGCCGCGACGATCGCGGCCGTCGGCGCACGCCACGTGAGCGATCTGCTCGGCGTGGACGTCGTCGCGTACCTGCCCCCCGACGGGGTCGGCGGCGGCGACGCCATGCGCGTCGCCGCGGGCGAGGGCACGACGCTCGGGCGTTCGGAAAAGGAGCGTGCGGTCGCGCGCTGGGTGCTCGAGAACGGCCGGCCCGCCGGACGGGGTACCGACACGTTGCCCGGCTCGGACGGGCTCTATCTGCCCCTGATCGGCTCCGATCGGGTCGTCGGCGTGTTCGGAGCCGCCGTCGCCGCACGCATCGACCCGCCCGGGCCCTCGGAGCGTCAATTGATCGAGACGCTCGCGACGCAGACCGCGGTGGCGCTCGAGCGCGCGAGCTTGGCCGCCGAGGGCGAGCGAGCACGCCTGACGGTCGAGACGGAGCGCATGCGCAGCACGCTGCTCTCGACCGTGTCGCACGACCTTCGTACGCCGCTCGCATCGATCACGGGGGCGGCAGGCGCGATGCTCGATCCCGGGACGGGCATCGACGAGACGACACGACGGGAATTGCTGACGACGATTCGCGACGAGAGCGACCGGCTCGGGCGCCTCGTGTCCGACCTGCTCGATCTGACTCGCCTCGAGGGTGGCGCCTTCGCCGTGCGAAAGGAGTGGTATCCGCTGGAGGAGGTCGCCGCGTCGGCCGTTCAGCGGGTGCGACCGCGACTGGCGGGCCGGGCCGTCACCCTCGACGTGCCCAAGGAAGTTCTGCTCGTGAAGGTGGACGGCGTGTTGCTCGAACAGGTCGTCGTGAATCTGCTCGAGAACGCCGCGAAGCACACGCCTGCGACGTCACCGGTCGACGTCCGGCTCTCGGCCGGGCCCGACGAGGTGGCGATCGAGGTCCTCGATCGAGGACCCGGGATCCCCGCGGGCGAGGAAGAGCGCATCTTCGACAAGTTCCATCGGATCGAGACGGGCCGCGCGGTCGACGGTTCCGGATTGGGGCTGGCGGTGTGTCGTGCGATCGTTCGCGCGCACGGGGGGAGGATCGGCGTCGAGAACCGGCCGGGCGGCGGGGCCGTCTTCCGTGTCGTCGTGCCGCGCGGCGGTGACGCGCCCGCGCCGCCGATCGAGGAGGCCTCATGAGCGACGGCGCCCGCATCGCCGGGCCGCTGGTGCTCGTCGTCGAAGACGAGGCGGCGGTGCGCCGTTTCCTCAGGGCCGGGCTCCCGGCGCACGGCTACCGCGTGATCGAGGCCGAAACGGGCGAGGCCGCGCTGCGCGACGCGAAGCAGTTCGTGCCCGACGTCGTGCTGCTCGATCTCGGACTCCCCGACGTCGACGGGCTCGAGGTGACCCGTCGCCTGCGTGCGTGGACGCGGGTCCCGATCGTGATCATCTCGGCGCGCGGTCAGGAGGCGCAGAAGGTCGAGGCGCTCGATGCGGGCGCGGACGACTATCTGACGAAGCCGTTCGGATTTCCCGAATTGCTCGCGCGCATGCGGGCGGCGCTGCGTCGGGCCGGCGCACCGACGGGCTCGGGGTCCGCGACGACGTTCGAATTCGGGCCGTTGCGCGTCGACCTCGAACGGCGCAGGGTCCACGTCGCGGGGCGGGAGGTGAAACTGACGCCGACCGAGTACAAGCTGCTCGCGGTGCTGGTCAAGCACGCGGGTCGCGTCGTCACGCACAAGCAGCTGTTGACCGAGGTATGGGGGCCCTGGAGCCCGGAGCAGAACCAGTACCTGCGCGTCTACATGACGCACCTGCGTCGAAAGTTGGAGCCCGACCCGTCGGCTCCCGTGCTCTTCGAAACCGAAGCGGGCGTCGGGTACCGACTTCGATTCGACTGACCGCTTTCCCGGATCGTGCGCCCGGCGAGAGCGGTCACTTCGGCGGGGGTGTCGTCGAGTCGGCGGGGGGCGCGGCCGCGGGCGTCGTGGCGGCGTCGGACTCGTCGAAGTCGAGGAAGTGCCAGGGGTTCGCGGGCGCGGGGACCCATTTGATCCAGCGGGAGAGTTGACCCGACTTCCAGAGCGAGAACAGGATGGTGCCCAGCACCACGACGAAGAACAGCCGCCTCGGCCACTTCGGCTTCACCTCGCCGAAGGGATCGACGAGCGAGCGCTCGGCGCCGGGAGGCAGCTTGGCCACGTCGGTCAGGCTGCGGCCGAGCGGGAGGTTGACCCTCGTCAGCGTGTTCACCGCCCAGCCGTTCGCGTCGAGGATCGGACCGAGGTTGCGTCGGCGCAGTTTCAACCAGGCGATCAGCATCGAGGGGCCCGAGATCAGGAGAATCATCCCGAGGACGCCGACCGGCGCCCACCCCTTCAATCCGACGAACGCACCGAAGAGCGTCCCCAGTGCGGCCATGATGCCGCCGACCGCGACACCGAGTGCCGCCACGATGCCGATGTCGAGTTTCTTGGGCGGCGCCGGAGGAGCCGCGGGGGCCGCCGTCGCGCCGGCCGCCGCGGCGCCCGCCTGCAGCTTCGCGTTTGCCGCGTCGTCGGCGGCGGCCGCGCGCTTGGCCACCTGCTCCTCGATCCAGCGGAGCAGCTTCTTGTACGGCGACCAGAACGCCTGTCCGATGCTGATCGGGTTGTCGACGATTTTCGCGATCGACGCGTCCCAGTCGCGACCCTTGCGATCGTAGAAGAGGCCGTTGCGTCCGACGAAGAGGTTGTCGCTGTCGCCCGCCGTGATGGCGGCCGCGATCTGCATCTTCTCGCCCGAGGGGCGCGTGCAGTCCACGTAGACGAGGTAGGCCTTCGCCATCACGGCGAGCTGCGCGTGCTTGCCTGCGTCGTTGACGTGGACGCAGAGGTCGCAGCTGCGGCCGTCCACGTAGAGCGTGCCGGCCTGGAACACCGCCTTCTTGCGGCCGTAGAAGTCGGAGAAATTGACGAAGTTGTTGACGAGCTTGTGGAGGTCGCGCCAGCAGCGCGCGAGCTTCTCGACCTCGGCGATCGCGGCCACGTGCGGCGCGGCCGCGAGGTCGTCGGCGGCGGCCTTCTCGAGCAGCGTCTTCGTGCCCGAGGCGAGGATCTCGCGCACGCGCGTGAGCCCGAGTTTTTCGACCTCGCCCCCGGTCTTCCCGGCGCGCCACGCGTCGAACGGCGCCAGCGCCGCGGTGGCGCGCGCCCACTCCGCCTCGGTCAGCGACGTCTTGTCCTTGCCGAACAACGGCGCCACGACCAGCTCGCGGAACTTCGCCATGGCCGACGTCCAGGCGGGATTGACACCGACGCCGAGCGGCAGCGGCTTTACGGGTTCGACCAGCGCGATCGGGAGCGACGCCGTCTCCGACGACGAGGCCGAGAGGTCCTTCGTGGCGATCGCCGCGTAGACGTCGTCCTTGCGGTTCAACGCCGCGAGCGAGCGAGGATCGTAGGCCGCGAGCCGGCAGCGCGTGAACCAGTCGTCGATCTTCGGGCGCACGGCCTCGAGAGCGGCCCCGGCGTCGGCCGACGAGTCGCCGAACGGAAGGACGTCCTTGCGGGCGTCGTCGGCCTTCTTCCACCACGCCGAGAACGCACCCGACGCCGTGAAGAACGCGGCCACCTTCGCGCCGTCGAAGCCCGGCTTGCCGCTGCGGTCCGCGATGCCGCCGAGACAATCGAGGAGTTCCGTCGCGACCTTCCTCGCCGCGGCGTCGTCGACGCTCTCGGGCGGCACGACGCCGTCGCCGTTCAGCTTCGCCTTCGTGAAGAGGTCGGCGGTGTGCGTCGCGTCGGAGACGGTCACGACCCCCGCCGTCGACTTCCCGAGCCCTTCGAGCAGGTGCTTCGCCGAGTCGAGGACCGACTTCCCTTCGGGCGTGGTCGCGTCGATTTCCGAGAGCGGGAGTCCGTCGACTCCCTGGACGAGCCCCTCCGGGTTCTTCAGGCACGCGTCCACCCAGCGTACGGCCGCGATGATCTCGGGCGCCCGCACGCGTCCGTCATGATCGATGTCGAGGATCGCGAGCGTGCGCTCGTCGAACTCGAGGCCCTTCACCGGACAGGAGAGCGCGACCCACAGCTTTTGATCGAGCTCATCGAGCCGGACGATGTCTTCGCCGCGGTCGAGTCGCACCTGGTCGACGCCTCCCGCGCGAAAGAAGCGCCAGCGGTGCGGGGACTTCGAGGCGTGATCGGCCATGGGGCGCTCCGGGACGGTGACGGCGACGTTCTTCGTTGAACGGGGGCCCGCTGTCAACTTGGGCTTCCGAGCCGCCACCGATCGACGGGCATCGGGACCTTCCTACGGCAATTGCGTGATCGTGCGAAATCGGTCGGGCGTCTCGGGCACCTCGAGGAACGGCGCCCCGTCGAGCGTCAGCCATGCGTGCGAGGCGAGATCGCCGCCGTCGATGCGCACGCCGACGACCAGATTCACCTCGAGCCCCCGTCGCCGCGCTTCCTCGTAGAGCGCGAGCGACCGTGGCAGGCACGCGTGGTCGGGTTCGGCCGCGTCGGCCACGCGAACCAATGCGCGATGGAACACGCGGATTCCGATGCCGGGCGTCGCGCCGGCGCGCGGGGCCCGCGTCCGCCTCGCCACGGCATCGGGCAGCGACATCGAGGCCAGGTCGCGCACCGCCGCCTCGAATCCGCGACGGGGCCCGCGTCCGGCAAGAAGTTCCGCCAGGACGCCCTTCAGGCGCACGGTCGTCCCCGGTGCGCGCACGCGCTCATCTCCGGCGCTTCTCGAAACGCTTGGCCAACGAGGCTCCGAACTTGGCGCTGGCCGCAAGGCGCGCATCGACCGCGGGCGTGCGGCTGATGCCCGGGCGGACATTGACCACCTTCAACGGACCTTCCCACACGACGGAGCCCGCGTGCACCGCGCGTGCGGTCAGCGTGCCGGTCGACAACTCGCCGCGCACCTCGTCGGCGGTGGTCGGGCTCGGCGGTTCGATGCGCGCGTCGAGCTCGGTACCGGAAAGCCCCGAAAGCCGGGCGATGTATCGCGGGCCGGCCGTGGACGAACCCGAGGGGAAGAGGAACAGGAACGTCTCGACGCCCTTCTTCGGCGTGAGCGCCAGCGGCTCCATCGGGGGAGGCACTCTCGACGCGAGCAGTCTCGAGGCCTCGTCGGGGGAGAGTTCGCGCTCGAAGCGACAGCCGAGGTAGACCCCGTGTCCGTCCTTCGGAGGCGTCAGCCGGACGATCGTCGAGGGCACACGCAACGCTTCGGCCGGGAACACTACCTGCGCGCCATGGCGGAAGTAGCGATCGACCAGCCCCAGCGCCTCGATCATGCCCAGGCCGGGATGGACCGCCTCGATCGACGCGTCGTCGAGCCAGATCATGACGCCACCCTCGGAGACGTCGATCGCACGACCCGTGAACGTCGTGCCCGTGCCGCGCACCTCGACCGCGAGGTCGCACGTTCGCCGCTCGGCCCGGCGCTTTCCCGAGAGGAACTTCCTCAGCGGGTCGTTTTCGGGTGCCGTGTCCATCGCGCGAGCGTTCCGAGGGGAGGTCCGAGGGAAGAACGCTCCCGAGCGTACCGACGGGCGAGCCTCGGGCGAAGCCCCGTCCGCTTCGGGACGGATCCCGGCCCGTTCCGGGGGCGAGCGTCGTCGCTGTACGCTTGGGCCGTGATTTCCGAGGTCCCCTCGCAACGTGGTCGCACGGCCTTCGTGACCGGCGGCGGCACCGGACTCGGTTTCGAGGTCGCGCGCCGACTCGGTGCGCTCGGCGCGAACGTGGTCGTCGCGAGCCGGGACGCGGCACACCACGCGGCGCTCGTCGAACTCGGTGCGAGGGGCGGCTTCGACGTCCTGTCGCTCGTCATGGACGTGCGCCGTCCCGATGAGGTCCGGCGCGCGTTTCGCGCCGCGGTCGAGAGGTTCGGCGGCGTCGATCTTCTCGTCAACAACGCCGCCGGAAACTTCATCCGCCCCTCCCTTCGGCTAGCCCCCAAGGCGTTCGCCAACGTCGTCGACATCGCGCTGAACGGCGTGTTCACGTGTTCGCGCGAGGCTGGGCGCGTCATGTCCGAAGGGCGCGGCGGGGCGATCGTCAACGTCTCGGCGCCGTATGCGCCGACGGGGAAGCCGGGCGTCGTCCATTCGGCCTGCGCCAAGGCGGGCGTCGAGGCGATGACCCGCACGCTCGCGGCCGAGTGGGCGTCGCTCGGCATCCGAGTCAATGCCGTCTCGCCCGGCCCCTTCGAGAGCGAGGGGGCATCCGATCGTCTCTGGCCCTCGCCCGAGATGGAAGAGGCGGTGCGTCGACAGATCCCGCTCGGCCGCTTCGGCACTGCGGGCGAGATCGCCGACCTGATCGTCTGGCTCGGCAGCGACGCGTCGCGCTGGGTGACGGGTGCAGTCTGGGTGATCGATGGCGGCTGGTCGTTGCCGACGGGGCTCGTGCCCGGGGACGAGCGGGTGCGGCGCAGGCGCCGGGATGCGCCGGCGTCGGATGCCGGTCCCGCACGCGGACCCGCGTCCGACCCCCCGTCCGCATCTTCTTGAGCTTCGCGCCGATCGCCGCGCATAAGCGCTCGGAACCGCGGAGAGCCCCCACGCGTCACTCCCTGCCGTCGACGTCGTTGGTCCGTCCCGTCGACGCGCTCGTGGCCGTGCCCGCGGGGTCGGACGATCCGACCACCGATCCGGAATCGAAGCCGGGCGAGAGGAGGGTTGACGTGCGCCCACCGCGGCTCTTGGTGACGAGGGTCAGCGGACGCCGTCGCGGCGCTGGTGTTCGACGGCGGCGCGGAAGTCGGCGCTCGCCCGGCGCAACGTCTCCTCGAGCGGCAGCGGGCGTGCTTCGTCGGGGTCGGTCGTGCGATCGAAGATCTCCTCGGTCAGGACGCCAGTCAGGCGCTCGCGCGTGCCGATCCACGTCATCGTGCGATCCCTGACCGCGGCCAGCGTCTGATTGACCTCCAGCCCGGTCTCCTCCTTCGTGCGGCGCTCCTCCGAGATCGCGATCCGGCCCGCCGTCTCCCGACCCAACGCGAGCGGGACGAGCGACCGGCCGTCGGATTCCCGCGATTCGGGCAGCCCGCACAGGTCGAGCACCGTCTGCATCACGTCGAGCAGCGAGCACGTACCCTCGATCACCTTCCCCCGCGGCAGCTTCGGTGCGCGGATCGCGAGCGCCACGTGGGTGAGCTCCGAGTAGACCCGGCGTCCGTGATGGATCGTCCCGTGCTCGCCGAATCCTTCGCCATGGTCGGCGCAGAGCACCACGATCGCGTCGTCGAGCACGTGCGCGGCGTCGGCGCCGTTCAGATAACTCGCGACCGCGCGGTCGAGCCGGCGAAGTCCGTTCTCGTAGGTCGCCTTCGCCTCGGCGGCCAACGACGCGAATCCCTTCGGGTCGCGCGTCGCCGCCTGCTCGAACCAGCGCTTGACGATCGCCTGCCGGCGCGCTCCGCCCGCGGCCGTCTCGAACACCGACGAACGCGACTCCGCGTCGAGCAGGAAGAGCCTCGTCAATGCCCGCCCTCCGTCGGCCTCGGCGTCGAGGTCGAGGCGCGCAAGCTCTTCGGGGGTGTACTTATGCACCGGTGGCGGTGTCGCGAGGCCCGCGGGGGGCGCCCCGTACGGGTCGTGCGCCTCGTACGTGTGGAGGAACAGGAACTGCGACCCCGCACCGACCAGCATCCGGTGGTTCGCGACGAGCGCTTCGGCGCGCGTCGCGAAGGAGAACGGAGTCGCCGCGATGAAGGCGCGCTTCGTGCCCTCCGCGTCGAAGCCCTGGAGCAGGCCGCTGCCTCGCGAGACCCAGCCGAAATTCGAGCCCGCGTACGCCCCGCACGTGAAGCCCGCCCGGAACAGGATCTCCGTCAGCGTCACGTTCGAGCCGACCAGTTGTGCGTTCTCGAGTTCGCGCGCGCCGTGCCTGGACGGCAATACGCCCGTCAGCAGCGACGCGACCGATGGTGCAGTCCACGGCGCCGCCGCGTGTGCATCGAGAAACACGGTCGCCTGCTTCATCCAGGCCGACGTCTCGGGCATCGCAGGCGCACCCTTCGCCCACGGCGCGAAGGCGTCGGCCCGCACCGTGTCGAGGCAGATCAGCACGACCGACGGCTTGCCCGCGAGCGGGAGAATCGGCGTTGCGGGCGTGCCGTCGGGCCCGTACGTCACGACGGGCCTCTCCGGTGCCCTGACCGCAGGCGCGCGCTCGCCCCCGCAATGTGCCGTCACCGCGAACAGCGCGAGCGAAACGATGCGCACGAGCGACGCACTGCCCGCCTTGAGACTCCGTCGCGGCGAGGTCACGGCGCCGTGCGGTACGAGGCCAGTTGCGCCTCGACGAAGCGCAGCGGCGTGCGCAGGCAGGCGACGTCGCGGTGCGTCTTCGCGAGCAGCATGCCGCCCTCGAGCCCGGCCATGATGAACGACGCCAGCGCCTTCGGTTCGGCGTCGCGACGCAGCTCGCCCGCGTCCCGCGCGCGCGCGATCAGGTCGGCGAACGCGCCCTCGAGCCGTTTCAACGCGTCGGAGAGGCGCACGCGAAAGCCGTCGTGCACGTCGGACAACTCCATCGCGAGCGTGCCGAAGGGGCAGCCGCCCTTCCCGCCCGACGACTCGGTCTGCGCGATGAACCCGTCGAGCACCGCGCCGATTCGCTCGAGCGGCGCGGGACCGCTCGCCGCCGTCAGGAAGTCGAGCAGCCGCTTCTCGAGATCTTCCACGAAGCGGTCGAGGACCGCGTGGCCGAGGTCCTCCTTGCTCGGGAAGTAATAGTAGAAGGATCCCTTCTGGATGCCCGAGCGATCGAGCAGATCGCCGATCGACGTCGCCCGAAACCCCCGCTCCCGGATCAGCGCGGTCGCGACG
>JANNRO010000335.1:0-4472 GCA_031401505.1 Planctomycetia bacterium | reverse complement strand
CCACTGCCTGCAGCCGCGGGCGCCGCGGCGAACGGGGGCGGCGCCTCGCGAGCCAACGGCGGTTCTCCCGCGGTCCAGCCCAACGCCGGCGTCGGCAAGCCCGTCGCCAAGCCGATGCCGCCCGACGCGCTCGTCGGGACGACGTTGTCGGGCTATCGCATCCTCGAGAAGGTCGGCGCGGGCGGCATGGGTTCGGTCTATCGCGCGGAGCAACTGTCGCTCCACCGCGAGGTGGCGTTGAAGGTGCTGGCCGACAAGCTGGTCTCCGACTCGGCCTTCGTCGACCAGTTCGTCAACGAGGCGCGCGCCGCCGGCCAGTTGAACCACCCGAACGTGGTGCAGGTCTACGACGTCGGGCACGCCGACGGCCGGCACTTCTTCTCGATGGAGTTCATCCACGGCGGCTCGGTCGAGGGGAAGATCCCGAAGACCGGCGGCGGCGTGCCGTGGCAGGACGCGCTCAACTGGTTTCTCGACGCCGCGAACGCGCTGATCTTCGCCGAGCAGAAGGGCATCCTTCACCGCGACATCAAGCCCGACAATTTCATGGTGGGTCAGGAAGGGAGCGTGAAGCTCTGCGACCTGGGGCTCGCGAAGAAGTCGGAGAGCGCGGACCTGCTCGCGCAGGGCATCATCGGGACGCCGCACTTCATCGCGCCCGAGGCGATCCGGCGCAAGACCGACGTCGATCAGCGCGCCGACCTCTACAGCCTCGGATGCACGTTTTACCGGGTGTTGACCGGGAAAAACCCTTTCCCGGGAACCTCGGTCAAGGAGATCCTGCTCGCGCACCTGAACACGCCGATCCCGCGCGTTTCGGCGCTCGTGTCCGATCTGCCGAAGGAACTCGACGACATCGTCGTCAAGTTGATGGCAAAGGATCCGGCCGCGCGGTTCCAGAACGCCGACGACCTGTGGGAGGCGCTCGACAAGATCCGCCTCCAGCACGGATTGGAGGCCCACGGGTTCCATCCGGGGCGGACGAAGAAGATCGCCATCGCGATCGCCGCCGTCGCGATCGCGGCGATCGGGACGGCGATCTACTTCGTCATGCAACCGAAGGGAACGGAAACGGTGACGGTAATCAATACCGTCGACAACACCGACAAGGGCGCGCCGCAGCGAGAGCACGAGGCCAAAGCCAACGCCGCGTTCCTCAAACTGAAGGGCGACATTTCCGACCGCCTCGGCAAGCCGGATACCGGCGACGCCTGGAAGAACCGCAAGGACTGGGACGATGCGTTCGCCGAATTGCGAAAGTTCGCCAAGGAGGGCGAGTACTCGGACACGCCCGCGGCGAAGGACGCGCTCGGCGCCGCGGAGTCGCTCGAGGGTCGATGGAAGGCCTACTTCGAGAAGATGGAAAAGCTCAAGGCCGCCATCAAAGCCGCCGAGGACGCGATCGAGAAGGCGAGCACCGACGCGGTCGCCACGGCGAACAAGAAGATCGGCGAGAAGGATTGGTTCGGCGCGATGAGCGACGTGAACGCTGGCATCCAGGCCGTCGACACGGCCGGCGCGGCGAAGGTCGACGGCACGACGCTCGTGGACGCCAAGCGCGTCGAGGCCGCGCGGAAGTCGCTCGAAAATCTGGCGAAAGTGATCCTCGACTCGGCGCGCGACGACTACGACGTGTTCACGAAGTCGGTGCGCATCCGGCTCGACGCCGCGACCACCGGCGAGCAGTCGGAGCACCTGAGGGCGCTCGACACCGAACTGAAGAACTGGCTCGAAGCGCATCCCGTTCCCGAGGGCAGCTCCGCCGGCGAGTTGCTGATCCTGACCGCGAACGCGCGTACGACCGTCGTGGCCATGCGGGTGGAAATCGCGACGACGCTCGAAGCCGGCCAGCGCGAGGGCCTCGTCGCCGACCGCAACGGCTATTTCGACCTGATCCTCGCGCTCTTCACGCCGCTCGACGAGTTGGGCCAGAACGGCGGTGCCTACGCCGGGATGCGGCTGGGCGAGGCGGCCGCGAAGGCGAAGGCCGCGAAGGCCAAGACCGAGCCGTTCAAGGTGCTCGTCCTCCTGCGGGCGCACGAGGCCGACCTCGTCTCGAAGCTCCCCGAGTTCCTGATCACGCGGTTCAAGGACAAGGGCTTCGCCGGCAAACTGATCGGCCGCGGCTGGACCGCGGCCCCGAAGGAATTCAAGCCCGACGGCGTCGTCGTCGCGGGCGACAAACTCCATCTCTACGCCGACGAGGGGCCCGGGTTCTTCCTCGACATCTTCTTCGACAAGGGCGTCGAGCGCTACCCGCTCAGCGCCGACGAACACGAGGCCTTGGGCGCGCTCGCCGAGGCGGCTGGCATCGTCGAAGCCGACGGCGGCCGGCGCTTCGAACTCGCGCTCGCGGAGTTCGCCAAGGCGGAGGCCATGGAGCCGGCTCGCGCGGCGCGGCTGGCGGGCCGCCGGGCGCTCGTCGACGACGAGAAGGCCGCGAAGGCGCTGCTCGAGGAACAGGGAAAGAAGATCGACGAAACCAACGCCGCGATCGACGAACTGTACGACCAGCTCAGCGGGTCGTTGAACGAACCGAAGCGGTTCGAGGAAATCCGCAAGAAGATCGCCGCCCTCGATCCCGTCTGGCGTGACGCCGTCAAACTCGCGATGCAGAATCTGCTCGACGTGATCGCGAAGCACGCCAACACGATCGTGCGGGCGCTGCTCGCCATGACGGTGCCGTCGGACGCTACGTATGGGGTGCCGATTCCCGGGGCACCCAAGGCACCTCCGGGGCCTCCGGCCGACCCGCCGGCCCCGCCTCCCGTTGCGGGAGGCGTCGTTCCCAACGGCCCCCCGCGCCCGAACGACGTCGTGCCTCCGGCCGGCAATCTTCCCGGCATGAACCCGACCCCCGGCGGCATGGATCCGACGCCGCCCACCAAGGCCCCGCTGCCACCCGGGCGAGATGCCCCGCCGCCCCCGGCCGGCATGGGCGGGCCGAAGTAGCCGCGTGGCGCGACCTGCGCACGGGACGCCCGATCGGGACGGCCCCTACGGCGTGCGCGCGGGTCGGGTTCACGTCGCGTTGAAGGTGATTCCGGGCGCCTCGCGCACACGCGTCGTGGGTCGACTCGGGGAACGGCTGAAAGTCGCCGTCGCCGCGCCCCCCGAACGTGGCGAGGCCAACGCCGAAGTCTGCCGGCTCCTGGCCACGTGCCTCGGCGTCAAGGTGTCGTCGATTCACATCGTCGCCGGCGGATCTTCGCCGCAGAAAACCGCGTCGGTCCCCTTCGCGAACATGGCGGACGTTCGTCGCGCACTCGAACCGCCGCCCACGCCGCCGTCGCCCTCGCCTCCGGAAGGATCGTCCCCGTGACCGCCCCGCTCCGCATCGCGTTCCTCCTGTCGGGTTCGGGCACGACGCTCGAAAATCTCTTCCGCCACATCGATATGGGTGTCGTCCGCGGATCGGTCGTCGTCGTGCTCTCCGACAAGGCCGGTGTTCACGGGCTCGATCGGGCGCGCGCCCGAGGCGTCCCGACGGCGGTCGTCGAGCGGCGGGCCAACGGCGACGTCGACATGTTCAGCCGCGCCGTCGAGGCGGCCATCCGCCCGCACGCGCCCGATCTGGTCGTGATGGGCGGCTTCCTCTCGCTCTGGCGCGTGCCGAGCGATTGGAAGGGCCGCGTGATGAACGTCCACCCGAGCCTCATTCCCGCGTTCTCGGGAAAGGGTTTCTACGGCGACCGCGTGCATCGCGCCGTGCTCGAGTCGGGAGTCAAGGTCACCGGCTGCACGATCCACTTCGTCGACGACGAGTACGACCACGGTCCGATCGTCGCGCAGGCCGCCGTCGTCGTCGAAGACGCCGACACGCCCGAGACATTGGCTCATCGCGTCCAGGACGCCGAGCGGCGCATTTTTCCGGCGTGCATCCGTTTGTTTCAGGAAGGGCGGCTCGCGATCGACGGTCGCCGCGTGCGCGTGCTGCCGGGCGTCGAACGCACATCGGGCACGGGACCGCAACCCGCTTCGCCGATCTCGGGTCCCGTCCGCGAATCGGCCGCGATCGCCGCCGCGGGACCGCGGCTGCGCATGCCCGCGCCCAAGACCGCCACGCCCGGCAAGCCGGTCTCGCGGTCGACGCCGACCCCGCCGCCCGCACCCGCCGACGACCCCGTGCGCGCCCGCGCGCGTGCGCTGGCCCACGAGGCGCTGCGGGTCGACCGTCCGACGGATTGGTTCGAACGCCTCTATCGGGAGGCCGAGCACGATGCGTCGAAGATCCCGTGGGCCGATCTGAAGCCCAACGACGCACTCTTCGCGTGGGCCGAACGCCCTCACGCGCTGCACCGGATGAAGACGGCGGCCGTCGTGGGGTGCGGGCTGGGTCACGACGCCGAGTATCTGGCGTCGAAGGGCCTCGACGTCACGGGGTTCGACATCTCGACGACCGCCATCGAGTGGGCGAAGAAACTCCATCCGGGCTCGACGGTCCACTACGAGACACAGGACCTCTTCGCCCT